>CAIZDF010000068.1 GCA_903931645.1 uncultured Tolumonas sp. | reverse complement strand
TTGCACGAACTGATCCGCTGTGATGCGGATAAACAAGCGGCACAAGCTGTTCTCGACGTATTACAAGGGCGTATATGAGCACATTTAACTACCCTCCATACCAGTTAATTGCCGGTGTGGATGAAGTTGGTCGTGGTCCGCTGGTCGGGGATGTCGTCACCGCGGCGGTGATCCTTGATCCAGCCCGACCTATCTCTGGCCTTAACGATTCCAAAAAATTATCGGAAAAAAAACGCGAAGCGTTATTTGATATTATCCGCGAAAATGCATTGGCGTTTGCTATCGGTCGTTGTTCTGCTGCTGAAATTGATGAGTTCAATATTTTGCAGGCCACAATGAAAGCAATGCAGCGCGCTGTCGCTGGATTATATATCCAACCCGAATTTGTACTGATAGATGGTAACCGTTGCCCTGCACTGATGATGCCTTCACAAGCGGTGGTGAAAGGGGATAGCTTGGTCGCAGAAATTAGTGCTGCTTCTATCTTAGCTAAAGTAACTCGCGATCGTGAAATGGCAGAGTTAGATCTGCAATATCCGCAATATGGTTTCGCTCAGCATAAAGGGTATCCCACAGTTCAGCATTTAGCTGCTTTGGCTGAACATGGCGCGTTATCTGTACATCGCCGTAGTTTTAAACCGGTTAAACTGGCTTTAGGCCTCGTCTAAACAGGAAACATCATGGCCGAACCGCGTTTCGTTCATCTTCATATTCATTCTGATTTTTCGATGGTGGATGGTCTGCAAAAGATCAAACCATTAGTCGCGCGCGTTGCCGAAGATAAAATGGTGGCCATGGCGTTAACAGACCAGATGAACCAAAGCGGCTTGGTGCGTTTTTATGGTGATGCCCACGGTAAAGGCATTAAGCCCATTATCGGTGTCGATTTCTGGGTGCAAAGTGAAGAGCTGGGCGATGAGCTGTTTCGCTTAGTTGGTCTGGCGATGGATAACGCTGGGCAGCAAAATCTTATTCAATTAATTTCAAAAGGTTATTTACGCGGCCATATTCAAGGACGTCCGGTTATCGATAAAACATGGTTAGCGGAACACGCTGGCGGTGTTATTTTGCTATCTGGTGGACGGATGGGTGATATCGGCAAATTCTTGCTGAAAGGCAATCAGGCAATGGTCGAGCGCTGTACGGCGTTTTACCAACAGCATTTTGCCGATCGCTTTTATCTGGAATTGATCCGTACTGGTCGTCTTGATGAAGAAACCTATCTGCACATGGCGGTTGAGTTGGCTGTGCAGAACGATCTGCCAGTCGTCGCGACCAATGATGTGGTGTTCCTGAATAAAGATGATTTTGACGCGCATGAAATTCGCGTTGCCATCCATGACGGTTATACGCTAGATGACGCTCGCCGCCCGAAACGGTTTAGTAATCAGCAATATCTGCGCACACAAGATGAAATGTGTGAGCTGTTCAAAGATATTCCCGAAGCATTAATTAACAGCGTTGAAATTGCTAAACGCTGTAATGTTACTGTCCGGTTGGGCGAATACTTCTTACCGCAATTTCCGACTGGCGATATGACCACAGAAGATTTTCTGGTCATGAAATCAAAAGAGGGGATGGAAGATCGCCTGGAGTTTCTCTTCCCTGATCCGGCGGTACGAGCAGAAAAACGCCCAGCCTACGATGAACGTCTGGAAATTGAGCTGAAAGTTATCAACCAGATGGGCTTTCCCGGTTACTTCCTGATCGTAATGGAATTTATCCAGTGGTCGAAAGATAACGATATTCCGGTCGGGCCGGGGCGTGGTTCGGGCGCGGGTAGTCTGGTGGCGTATGCACTGAAAATCACTGATTTGGATCCGCTGGCGCTCGATTTGCTGTTCGAACGTTTCCTGAACCCGGAACGTGTTTCGATGCCTGATTTCGACGTCGATTTTTGTATGGATCGGCGCGATGAGGTGATTGATCACGTTGCACAGATGTATGGCCGTGAAGCGGTGTCGCAGATCATCACTTTCGGTACCATGGCGGCTAAAGCGGTAGTGCGCGACGTGGGCCGTGTATTAGGTCATCCGTATGGTTTTGTGGATCGTATATCGAAGCTGATCCCACCTGATCCAGGTATGACTTTAGCCAAAGCCTTTGATGTTGAGCCGAAACTGGTTGAGTTATACGAGCAGGATGAGGAAGTTAAAGCGCTGATTGATATGGCGCGGAAACTGGAAGGGGTCACCCGTAACGCCGGTAAACATGCCGGTGGTGTGGTTATCGCGCCGACAAAAATTACCGATTTTGCGCCGCTCTATTGTGATGACCAAGGCTTACAGCCGGTTACCCAGTTTGATAAAAATGATGTGGAATATGCAGGACTGGTGAAGTTCGACTTCCTGGGTTTGCGCACGCTCACTATCATCAAGTGGGCGCTGGATATGATCAATCCGCGTCTGGCAAAAGAAGGTAAACCGCCAGTCGATATTGCGGCGATCCCGCTGGATGATCCAACTTCCTTTAAAATTCTAAAAAACTCCGAAACTACTGCGGTATTCCAGTTGGAATCGCGCGGTATGAAAGATCTGATCAAACGTCTGCAACCAGACTGCTTTGAAGACATGATCGCGTTAGTAGCGTTGTTCCGCCCTGGCCCGTTGCAGTCGGGCATGGTGGATAACTTCATTGACCGTAAACATGGGCGTGAAGCGATTTCTTACCCCGATATTCAGTGGCAGCATGAGTCGTTGCAGCCGATTCTGGAGCCGACTTACGGCATCATCCTGTATCAAGAGCAGGTTATGCAGATCGCGCAAACCCTCGCCGGTTATACGCTGGGCGGCGCAGACATGTTGCGTCGAGCGATGGGTAAGAAAAAACCGGAGGAGATGGCTAAACAGCGCTCTGGTTTTGAATCCGGTGCGGTCAGTAATGGTGTCGATGGCGAGTTGGCGATGCACATCTTCGATCTGGTGGAGAAATTCGCTGGTTACGGATTTAACAAATCGCACTCTGCTGCCTATGCGCTGGTTTCTTATCAAACGTTATGGCTGAAAACGCACTATCCAGCCGAGTTCATGGCGGCAGTAATGACTGCCGATATGGACAACACTGACAAGATCGTGACCTTGGTCGATGAGTGTCAGCGGATGGGGCTGAAGCTGATCCCGCCGGATGTGAATTCCGGGCAGTATCGCTTTACCGTGAATGAACGGGGTGAAGTGGTTTACGGTATCGGTGCGGTGAAAGGGGTTGGCGAAGGCCCGGTTGAAGCGATTATTGCGGCACGTAATGAGGGTGGGCCATTTAAAGATCTGTTCGATTTCTGTAATCGTGTTGATATTAAACGACTTAATAAGCGGGTGATGGAAAAACTGATCTATGCTGGCGCACTAGATCGGTTAGGCCCACACCGTGCTGCATTGATGGCGTCGCTGGAAGAGGCGATGAAGGCTGCCGAGCAGCAAGCGAAAGATAAAGCGTTGGGGCAAAATGATCTGTTTGGTGACATTTTTGCAGATGACGGCGTATTACCTACCCCGACATTTGCAGATGTACCTGAGTGGTCGGATCAGAAATGGTTAGATGGCGAACGTGAAACACTCGGTTTATATTTAACGGGCCATCCAATAAATCAATACTTGGCAGAGCTAAAGCATTATACTTCCGGCCGTTTATGCGATCTGCAACCTACAGAGCGTGATAAACCGGCTGTTGCTGCCGGTCTGGTGTTAAATGCCCGAATCATGGTGACCAAGCGCGGAACCAAGATGGGGATACTGACATTAGACGATCGTTCCGGCCGTCTGGACATTACTTTGTTCAGTGAGGCGTTGGAACGATATGAGTCATTACTGCAAAAAGACCGGATTTTAGTGGTAACTGGTCAAATCAGCTTTGACGAGTATGCGGGGGGCATTAAAATGTCGGCCCGCGAAGTGTTAGAGATTGAAGATGCGCGTAGTCGTCATGCGCGGGGATTGCGGGTTAAAGTCACGCAATCTGAAATGGCAGATCGCTTTATGCGTAATCTGCCTGAGATATTAACGCCCCATCGTGCCGGGGTGTGTCCTGTGCATATCTGCTATCGCAGGTCGGGTGCACAGGGACAACTGACGTTGGGGACCGAATGGCGGGTAACGCCAACCGATCAACTACTGAACGAGCTGCGTGCCCAGGTGGGCAAGCAAGACGTTGAACTGATATTTGAGTAGCGATTTCGGATACAAATTATGAATATGAACTTTCTGGAATTTGAACAACCTATTGCTGAACTGCTGGCACAAATCGAAGAACTGAGACATGTCAGTGAGAATGTCGGTGGCAGTGTGGATCTGACAGATGAAATTAAACATCTGGAAAAGAAAAATGAAGAACTGACCAGAAAGCTGTTTTCTGATCTCGGTGCATGGCAAATTTCGCAGGTGGCGCGTCATCCACAGCGTCCTTACACCGAAGATTATCTGGCTCGTATCTTTACTGATTTTGATGAGCTGGCGGGTGATCGTGCATTTGCCGATGACAAAGCGATCGTGGGTGGTATTGCACGTTTAGATGGCCAACCAGTGATGGTGATTGGTCATCAGAAAGGTCGCGATACCCAAGAAAAGATTAAACGTAACTTTGGTATGCCAAAGCCAGAAGGTTATCGTAAAGCACTTCGTCTGATGTATATGGCTGAGCGTTTTAATATGCCTATCATCACGTTTATCGACACGCCGGGTGCATATCCAGGGGTAGGTGCAGAAGAACGTGGTCAGTCAGAAGCGATTGCCCGAAATCTGAAAGTGATGTCCAGCCTGAAAGTACCGGTAATTTGTACCGTGATCGGTGAAGGCGGATCGGGTGGTGCGTTGGCCATTGGCGTTGGTGATCGTGTCAACATGTTGCAATATTCGACTTATTCCGTAATTTCTCCAGAAGGCTGTGCTTCTATTCTGTGGAAGAGTGCCGATAAAGCGAATGTGGCGGCAGATGCTATGGGCATTACGGCAACGCGTCTGAAAGAATTGAAACTGATCGATGGTATTGTGCCGGAACCATTAGGTGGTGCACATCGTAACGTGGATGAAATGGCGAGCTTTTTGAAACAGCGCATTCAGGCTGATTTGAAAGAATTACAGCAACTGAATACACCTGAGTTGTTGAAGCAGCGTTATCAGCGTTTGATGTCGAATGGTTATTGTTAATCGTCGATGATGATAAAAAGGCGCTTTATGCGCCTTTTTTGTGTCTGTTATTTCGATTATTCCACTTCTACCCGGTTCCGACCGGCATGTTTGGCTTTATAAAGAGCCATATCCGCTCGCAAAATTTGCGTGTCTAAGCTGTCATTCACTCGGTAATCAGCAATACCAATACTAATAGTAACACCAATTTCGCCAGCGATTTGAAGGCGGATCCGTTCAGCCAATTCAAAGGCGGCATCCGCTTTACTATCACTGATCAGCAATAAAAACTCTTCCCCACCATAACGAACCGCCAGATCGGTGCTGCGGATCGAGTCTCGTAAAACGTCAGCGACTTGGATAAGAATACGATCGCCTTGGCCATGCCCATGATTGTCGTTATACAGTTTGAAGTGGTCGATATCTAATAACATCAGCGAAAACGGTTGGGTATGTCGTTTGGAACGAGCGACTTGGTTAGCATAACTGATATCCAGATAACGGCGGTTGGCTAATCCGGTTAATGGATCGTGTAATGACAGTGAGCGAGCCTCTTCATATAGACGAATATTTTCTAAGGCCATGCCCAGTTGTCGACCAAGGGAGCTTAACAATTCTCGTTGTTGTTCGTTGAGTTGATAGCCTGTTTCTATCTGACAACACAATACGCCGACAATTTTATTCTTAGCTAATAATGGAATGGTCATTTTACCGGCTGCAGCACCGGTTGGGTGACACGACATTGACACTGGGCCTGCGTGTTCAATAACGGTGGATGGCAGTTCACATTGATGGCAACAGGCGTCTTGCAGGCATACTGTGTTATCTGCAGAGTTATTATCAAGCTCTGCTAGACTGATATGAACAAAATCCCGGATGCCGAATTGTTTGGCACTACACAATTTTTCACTGACCAGACGGAACAATGACTGCCAGTCGTTATTCTGATTAATTAATGATTCAATGCTATGAATTAAATGCAGTTCTTCATTGGTTTTTCGGATCGCACTGTCTCGTCGAGATAACTCTTCTAGCATGATATGTGCTTGTTGTTTTGCGGTTGTGGCTTCATCCACTGCCAACTCCAACTTGAGATTACTTTCCCGTAATTCATTTTGCGCGGTCAATAATTCTTCATTGCGCAGTACCATCGATTCATACGTTGAGATCAACAGATCTAATATGCGCTGTCTGGCGGCAGAAATGTGAAACCATTCACCCTGAAAATAAATGTCTGATTCTGAGGCTTCGGGAAGCTGGCCGTTTTGACGTAAACGGATCATCTCCAGAATGCTTTCCATGCGGGAGAGTAGATACGTTTCACTGTATGGTTTGGTGATGAAATGATCTGCTTTGCATTCTAACGCCAGCAAAATATCACGCGGGCTGGATAACGCGGTCAATAACACCACGGGTAAATGAGCTGTCCGGGGATCTTTACGAATTGCAGTACAGAGTTCATAACCATTGAGCTGTGGCATAACAATATCGCTGATCACAACAGCTGGAATATGCTGCTGCAGTGATGCTAAGGCTTCTTTACCATTGCAAGTGACTGTGACGAGGAAGCCATGTTTTTCCAGAAAAAAGCGTAATTGATCCGCCTGTGTTGCACTGTCTTCGACGATTAATACTGATGTACCACGATGTTTTTCTAACATAAAAATTAATCCAACTAACATCCGATGTTATCGAATGGTGTAATAAGACTGCAGAGGGTGGATGCAATAGCTGACGCGGGTAAAATATGGCTTGCACCACCGAGTCGGATTGCTTCGCCAGGCATGCCATGCACGACTGAGCTTTCTTGATCTTGTGCAATAGTGGTTGCGCCTAAGTCCCGTAATAGTTTCAATTCAGCGGCGCCGTCACGCCCCATGCCACTTAACAGTATGCTAATGACAGAGGAATGATAGGTTTGCGCCACTGAACGAAAAAAATGGGAAACAGAAGGGCAGACCCCATGTTCTTTATCACTCGTGCCTAGTTTTAATCGTTTATCTTTGGTGATTTCGAGGTGTTTTTCTTC
>CAIZDF010000067.1 GCA_903931645.1 uncultured Tolumonas sp. | reverse complement strand
CTTAACTCGCTCTGTGTCGGCGTCTGCCGTCTCAGTGGGGCCGCATTATAGGGAGTGATCGTTTTTGATCAAGCGCTTTTTTGAAGATTTACTGATTTAATTGTTTATCTACAACTTGATCTGGATTTATCGCAAGATATAAACAATCTTATCCACAATTTCATATTTATAGGTCTTATCGTGTCAGCTATTCGTAGTTATCGGGGTACAAAACCTCAGTTAGGTCATGCTGTATATATTGATATGCAGAGCTGCGTGATCGGGGATGTTCGTTTATCAGATGATGTCAGTATCTGGCCAATGGCTGTCGTTCGCGGTGATGTTAACTATATTAGTATCGGTGCGCGCAGTAATGTACAAGATGGCTCGGTATTGCACGTTAATCGAATCTCAGAGACTAATCCATCGGGCTATCCATTGATTATTGGTGATGATGTCACTATCGGGCATAAAGCGGTATTGCATGGTTGTGTGATACAAGACCGAGTATTAGTGGGAATGGGCGCAGTCATTCTGGATGGTGCAGAAATTGAATCGGATGTGATTGTTGCGGCTGGTTCTGTCGTGCCACCAAGAAAGCGTCTACAGTCAGGTTACGTTTATGTTGGCAATCCAGTGAAACAAGGTCGGGCATTAACAGAGGAAGAACGGGCATTCTTCGTTCACTCCTCTGCTAATTATGTGTTACTGAAAAATGAGTTTCTAGCTGAAACGACCAGTTAGCTATTACGCCCCGGTCAGATTACGCCGCAATTCACGGATAACCTGTCGAGTGCCGGGGCGGATCCCACGCCATATCGCAAAACTTTCTGCCGCCTGACACACCAGCATGCCGAGGCCATCAATGGTTTTTATTGCACCATGCTGTTTAGCCCAAAGGTTAAACGCCGTTTCCTGGCTACCATACATCATGTCGTAGGTTACTGTGTTATTCCCAATTACACCTGCAGGGATATCAGGAACTGAACCGGACAAGCTGGCCGAAGTACCATTGATGATCAGATCAAAGGTTTCCGCCAAATTTGCAAACTGACAAGCCCTGACTTTTCCCATTGAAGAGAAATGTTGCGCCAGGTCTTCCGCTTTACTTTCTGTTCGGTTAGCAATGACGATTTCGGAGGGTTGTTGTTCCAGCAACGGTCCCAACACGCCACGGCACGCACCACCAGCACCTAATAATAGAATTTTTTTCCCGCTGAGTTCTTCCAGATGATATTTCAGATCTTGTACCAGGCCAGCACCATCTGTGTTGTCACCGAGTAAGACACCATCATCGGTTAATTTTAGGGTATTCACTGCACCAGCTAATTTAGCGCGCGGAGATAATTGATCGACCAGTTGGAAAGCCTGTTCCTTAAACGGCACAGTGATGTTGGCTCCTTTCCCACCTTCAGTAAAAAAACGCCGTATCGTGCTGACGAATTCATCTATTGGCGCTTCTATCTTTTCATAACTGAGTTGTTGCTGCGTTTGGCGTGCAAACAAAGTATGAATAAAAGGAGATTTACTGTGGTTAATTGGATTACCAAAAACAGCATAACGATCCATGATCTGCCTCTTCTATTTTTACAATACCGGCAACATGGCCGTTACCCAGCGCGAAACAATTGGTTTGTTATCACATCCCGAATTTCGGAAGGATTGCTATTAGCCCCGACGTCGCCTGGCAATATATAGTCAATTCGCTCATCCAACTGTAAACGAACTTCATGTTCTGTACGACAAGCAGGATAGGTTGTCAGGTTGGCACTGGTGGATACCAACGGTTTGCCATATGACTGACATAACGCACGTACTTGCGGGTGAGCACTAACCCGAACCGCCAAAGAACTAAATTCGCCGGTTAGCCATTTGGGTGTAGTTATTTTAGCTGGAAATACCCATGTATAAGGACCCGGCCAGGAATCGAGTGCCCGCTGCAGTTGCTCGTGGTTAAGAGAACTAATATCCAGATAAGGGGTTAATTGCTGCCATTCTGCCGCAATCAAGATCAAACCTTTTTCTACCGGGCGCTGTTTTATCTGCAATAGTTTATGTACTGCGGCTTCATTGTCGGGATCGCATCCAAGCCCAAATACGGCTTCTGTTGCGTAGGCAATCACCCCACCGGAATGCAGAATTTGACATGCATGCTGTATATTTTGCGTCATGAATAATAAAGGCGACCAACGTCGCCTTCCTTAATTATTTCAGTTGAGCCTGCAAAGCAGCATCTTTTGCGATAACTTCATCCGCATTTTTCTGGCGTTCTGCTTTCACTTTGAGAGCCAATGCATCGTCAGCAACTGCCAGCATTTGTGCAGCCAGATAACCGGCATTTTTAGCACCTGCTTTACCAATCGCAACAGTTGCTACTGGTACGCCACCTGGCATCTGCACTGTGGAAAGCAGTGCATCCATTCCTTTTAATGGACCACCATCGATAGGCACACCAATAACAGGGCGAGTCGTAATACCAGCCACTGCACCAGCCAAATGGGCCGCCAGACCTGCCGCACAGATAAAGACTTTACAGCCACGAGCTTCAGCATCCGTGACATAAGCATGAGTTGCTGCTGGTGTACGATGCGCTGATGTCACCTTAACTTCATAGCGGATATCGAATGATTTCAACACATCAAGGGTAGTCTGCATGACCGGGAAATCGGAATCAGAGCCCATCAGGATCGCTACAAATGGATTTGACATGAGAGGAACTTCCTTGCTTCAGGTTAAAGAATTGTTACAAAACTGACTGTGCGTCACATTATAGTGATTCATCACTATAGTTACAGCTCTTTTGCGGGCAACAAAAACGGATTCCTTGCCGTGTCCGTTTCTGTATCAGTATAGCGAATCCACACTGCGGGCAAACTTTGGCTACCGGTTTATCGTTAATAGCATATTTACATTTTGGATAATCGCTACAGGCATAGAATGTCTTTCCATACCGCGAGGTCTTAGCCTGTAGTTGTCCGTGGTGACACAGCGGGCAGATAGGTAATTCCGAGGCCGTTTCAGGCAGCGGACTATTGGTTTCAATATGTTGGCATTCTGGATAACCGGTGCAACCAATAAATAATCCAAAACGCCCCTTTTTGATCGCGAGCGGTTTACCACAATCCGGACAACTGGAATCATCAAGTATCTTTTCAGTAACGACACTGTGTTGCTGTAAGGGTCGCATATATTGGCAGGTAGGATAGTTTTCACAGCCGAGAAACAGGCCATGTTTACTCTTGCGTAGGCTCAGAGAACCGCCACACTCTGGACAAAGACGATACTCTTTATCCAGAGCATGTTCCTGTGCGTTGAACAAACTACTATCAATTTTACTCATTACGGGTGTAGCGCCTTATTACTGGATAGTCACCACATCCGGTTCATACATTAACTCTTCCATCTGATGACAGGCATTTTCACCGCCAGGCAGATTGAACAACACCATCATGACGACCCATTTCAGATCATCCAGTTCAATCTCTGTCGTATCCAACTCCATCAGACGTTCAATCACAATTTCTCGGGTTTCACAATTAAGCACGCGGATCTGTTCTAGAAATAGCAGGAATCCGCGACATTCGGTGCTTAATTTTAATGTCTCTTCAGCCGCATAAATACGGAATGAGTCAGAAGCACATGCCGTATATTCCGGTGCATCAGGGCTATCATGGAGAGCAGCCAAATCTTCCAACCAAGATAGTGCTTTATATATTTCAGGTTTTTGAAAGCCGGCACGAGTTAGTTCATCGGTCAGGGCATCTTGATCAACCATGAAATCCAACTCACTTTGTACATATGTTTCGAACAGGTACATTAAGACATCAAACATAATTAGGCACTCCTCGTTCGCACATAACCACCCGGCACTGACAAAATTAATCCTTCTAATTCGAGTGTGATTAATTCCGTCATCACCTCCTGAACAGGCAACCCACTGGTCGCAGCAATAACATCTATCGCTGTTACCTCATTACTTCTTAAGTTATCTAACAATCGGGAAAATGGCAAATCAGATAAAAATTCTTCCTGTTGAGGGTGAGCGATCGTTGGCTCAACAACCGACAGAGGAAAAATACCTATCTCTTCTATTATATCGGCAGCATTACAAACAAGTTTTGCCCCTTGCTGAATTAATCGGTGACAACCCTGTGCATTGTGATTATGTACTCGGCCAGGAACAGCAAAAACTTCCCGATTTTGCTCCACTGCATACCTTGCGGTAATCAGTGAACCACTTTTTTCAGCAGCCTCAACAACCAATGTGCCAACAGATAACCCACTTATAATACGGTTACGACGAGGAAAATGTTCAGGCCGTGGCAAAGTATCCGGAAAAAATTCCGAAACCAGCGCCCCACCCTGCTCAAGTATTTGATTCGCTAAAGCGCGATGTTTAGTCGGATAAACCTGATTCAGACCACAGCCTTGAACCGCTATCGTTCTGCCACCACATTGCAGCGCTGTTTGGTGACTGATGGCATCAATACCTGACGCCAACCCAGAGGTAATCACCAATCCCGCTTGCACCAATTCACGAGTAAAACTCTGTGCTGCATCACGACCATCTGTGGTGGGCTTCCTTGAACCTACAATCGCGAGCTGAAGTTCACTGATAATGGTTGCGTTGCCAACAATGAACAAAATTAATGGCGCACCGACAACATTACGCAGTAATGATGGGTAAGCAGGGTGATCAAAATGCAGGATATGCTGGTTTTTCTCATGCCCCCAATCAATGATCGATTGGTAATTGGCTGGGGAAAAATCAAGCCACTGATGGATCTGAGTTTCATTCCAGCCATAAGCAGATAATTGCACAGGATTAAAGGTAATTAACTCAGAAATGGCAAAGCGTTGTAATAATTTGGCCCCTTTGATGGGGCCAATTCCAGGAAGCGCAACAAGATGTAACCACAGAGCTAATTCATCTTGCGACAAAGAGGGTTCAAGGGTTTTCCACCGCATAACCAGCACGCACCATATCACGACTGTTCATCACTATCGCTAAACTGGTTTTCTGGTAGACCTTGATAACCATTACTTCACCAATATGATCAGCACTGAGTACCGTCGATTGCTTATTCATCAATTGCTGGCCAATAGAACTGTCTTGTTGATATGCAACATTATCAGGGCCGTTATCCACCACTTCAGCACCTGGACGAACAATACCGAAAACATCGCCTGGTTTCAGATTTTCTCTGGCACCTTTGTCAATAATGACAGTGTCATACTTGCCGACATAAGTACTCTTCATCGGGATATCAATAATATGTGCTGATTTAGAGAGATTGCCTGGTTCTGGGATAAAAAATGCGTCGATGCTGCTTTCGCTCAGCATTGGCAATAAGCGATCACCGCGTCGGATTTCACTGAAACTAGAAACAACCTCAACGGCTGTAATATCCTTGTCATATAATTCTTTGGGCTGCACGACACCCACTAATTCCAGTTGGCGACCTAACTCTTCGCCTGTTTTTTCATCTTTATAAGTATTCCCAACTCGATATACACCATAGTTGATATTCAGATCCGGTTTACCCCGTACGTGTATTGTTTGTCCCTTCGACATAAAAATACTCGTATCGTTGTTTTCCCCCAGAACATACGGCACATGCTCAAGATCCGTATTCATATCGGCAACCATGTCGGCTCGTAAAAATTGTGATATTTCTGAGAGTTCTACTGTCGACACCGGTGACTGATTTTCTTCGATCCGCACCTTAGGTGTTAACTTGATATGATGTTTTCCTTCACGGGCATCAGATTGATCTAAAACTAGCTTCGGCTGACCATTAACCCATTTGAGGCGCAAACGATCGCCAGGGTAAATCCAATGCGGGTTTTTGATCTGTTTATTCATGTCCCATAAGCGGGGCCACAACCACGGCTTAGTCAGAAACCGGCCGGAAATATCCCATAATGTATCGCCTTTTTTGACAATATATTTATCTGGATGGTCTTTCCGCAATGCCAACGTGTCGGCACTTGCCTGAAAGGCACACAATGCTGACACCAAAAAAAGCGAAATATAACGTAGTTTCATAATCATCCCTGTCCCGTTTATGCCGGACGGCTGTTATTTTGGACGCCAGCCGACTAAAATCAGGCTGACAGTTACGATATACGAGTATTAATTAATTATATGGCCACTCTGGAAGTTTTACGTTTCCCTGATGAACGGTTGCGCAAAATTGCAACGCCGGTCGAAAAAATCACCCCAGATCTCGAACATATCATACAGGATATGTTTGAAACTATGTATCTGGAAGAAGGGATTGGCCTGGCTGCGACACAGGTCAATATTCATAAACGAATTATAGTTGTAGATATCTCAGAAGATCACAGTCAACCCACTGTATTAATTAATCCGGAGCTGATTGAGAAACGTGGTGAGACAGGAATTGAAGAAGGTTGTCTTTCTGTGCCTGAATGTCGGGCCTTAGTACCGCGATCAGAATGGGTCAAAGTCCGCGCATTAGACCGGCATGGTGAGCCTTTTGAAATAGAAACCGATGGTTTACTGGCGATCTGTTTGCAGCATGAAATGGATCATCTAGTCGGGAAACTGTTTGTAGACTACTTGTCGCCACTGAAACGGCAGCGTATCCGGCAGAAGCTGGAAAAGCAGGCACGTATTGAACTTTCATCCTGATAGGATCAGCTGTGCATAATCTTCGTATTATATTTGCCGGAACACCTGATTTTGCCGCCCAACACCTGCAAGCACTGCTAGATGCAGGTTTACAGGTGGTCGGTGTTTACACTCAACCGGACCGACCTGCCGGCCGAGGCAATAAACTGACACCCAGCCCAGTCAAGACACTGGCGCTCACGCATCAGATCCCTGTTTTTCAGCCGGTTAACTTTAAAGAGGAAACCGCACGACAGGAATTAACAGCATTAGATGCTGATCTGATGATCGTCGTCGCTTACGGCTTATTATTACCGCAAGCCATACTCGATAACCCCCGTTTGGGTTGTATTAATGTGCATGGCTCATTGTTACCACGCTGGCGTGGTGCAGCGCCTATCCAACGCTCAATTTGGGCTGGTGATGCTCAAACTGGTATTACCATCATGCAGATGGATATTGGGCTGGATACCGGCGATATGCTGCATAAGATTATTTGCCCTATTGCCCCAGAAGAAACTAGCGCGACCTTGTATGAAAAACTAGCAGAAGAAGGCCCGAAAGGTTTATTGGCTACCGTTCAGCAAATCGCAGCCGGAACAACCCAGCCGGAAAAGCAAGATAACGAGCTGGCAACCTATGCCAAAAAGCTCACCAAGGAAGAAGCCCGCATTGATTGGCAGCAGGAAGCCGATTTTATTGAGCGTTGTATCCGCGCCTTTAACCCCTGGCCTGTCAGCTATTTTCAGTTGGCGGAGTTGAATATCAAAGTGTGGCAAGCAGAGGTTTTATCCGATAGCAGCCATCAGCCAGCCGGAACCATTATACAAGCCAGTAAAGACGGCTTGGATGTTGCCACTGGTCTGGGCATTTTACGTATTAAACAACTGCAATTACCGGGCAAAAAAGCCATGTCCTTTGCGGATGTCTTCAATGCGCGTCAGGATCTCTTCCTACCGGGCAATCTTCTGCCTTAATTTTTTATTGAGTGGTATTTATGAAAGTTCGGGCAACCGCAGCCAAGGTTATGTTTCAGGTCGTAGAACAGGGGTATTCCCTGTCTGCCGCGTTGCCTGCAGCTCAACAGCTTATTCCAGCGAAAGATCGCGCGTTATTACAGGAAATTTGTTACGGCACCTTACGTTGGCTGAACCGTTTAGAGTTTATCGCGGAACAATTGATTGAACGCCCGCTGAAAGGAAAACACCGCTCTTTGCACTATTTATTGCTAGTCGGTCTGTATCAGTTGTTTTATACCCGTATTCCACCGCATGCGGCCTTAGCTGAAACGGTGAATGCCACCAAGATCATGAATGGCGATAGTTTCCGTGGCATGATCAACGGCGTGTTGCGTAATGCGCAACGCCAACAGGAAGAATTACTACAAGCGGCAGATAAAAACGAAGCAACCCGCTTTAGTTATCCACGCTGGTTACTGAAAAAAATCAAACAATCCTGTCAGTATGGGTATGTTTCCGTGTTACAGGCGGGGAATGAATACCCGCCCATGTGGCTGCGCGTGAATTTAAGCCGACAATCACGAGACGATTATCAACAGCAACTCACTGCCTTAGGCATTAACAGCACTCCCCACGCCAGTTGTGCCTCGGCGCTGTTACTGGAAAAAGCCTGAGATGTGAATGAATTACCTGGCTTTGCGGAAGGTGCCTGTTCGGTACAAGATGCAGCAGCACAACATGCTGCTTGGTTATTAGAGCCACAAGCCAATGAGTTGATTTTGGATGCCTGCGCTGCACCCGGTGGTAAAACAGCACATATTCTGGAACACCAGCCAACAGTGAAACAACTGATTGCGGTCGATTTTGATGAAACTCGATTGCAGCGGGTGGCAGAAAATCTGCAGCGTATCAAACTGGACGCAACGCTAATTCACGGCGATGCCAGTCAGCCGGAACAATGGTGGCAAGGCCTGCAATTTGATCGCATTTTATTAGATGCACCTTGTTCTGCAACCGGCGTGATCCGACGTCATCCGGACATAAAATGGTTGCGTCGAGCGGAAGATATTGCCGAATTAGCCCGCTTACAAAGCAGTATCTTGGATGCGATGTGGCTACAATTAAAACCCGGTGGTACCTTGCTGTATGCCACTTGTTCTATTTTATCTGATGAAAACAGCACCCAAATTAAAGCTTTCTTAGAAAGAACCACCGATGCTATTCACGTTCCATTAAATGAACAAGACACTGCACAACAACCTGGTTGGCAAATTTACCCTGGAGAGCAGCATATGGATGGCTTTTTCTACGCCAAATTGACTAAACAGGTGACAGCATGAAGATCATCATTGTCGGCGCAGGCCAAGTTGGCGGTACGCTGGCGGAAAATCTGGTCGGTGAGAATAACGAAATCACGTTGGTTGATACCGATGCCGAGCGCTTGCGTGAACTCCAGGATAAATATGACCTGCGTGTCGTTTGCGGCCCGGGCTCATATCCTGGCGTATTACGCGAAGCGGGTGCCGATGATGCCGATATGCTAGTGGCCGTCACCAGCAGTGACGAATGCAACATGGTCGCTTGTCAAATTGCCTATTCGCTGTTTAACGTGCCGAACAAAGTGGCTCGTATTCGCTCCCACGCTTACTTATCTGCTCGGGAAAAGTTATTCAAAGGCGAAGTGTTCCATATTGATCATCTGATTTCCCCAGAGCAATTAGTTATCGAATATATGCGCCGGTTGATCGAATACCCGGGAGCATTACAAGTAGCTGACTTTGCCGGCGGTCGTCTGGGGTTGGTTGCGGTTAAAGCTTATTACGGCGGCCCACTGGTTGGTAATGCGCTGGCCACGCTGAAAGAACACATGCCGAACATTGATACTCGTGTGGCAGCTATTTTCCGCCAAGGGCGCTCGATTCGTCCGCAGGGCACGACCATTATTGAAGCGGATGATGAAGTATTCTTTGTCGCCGCTTCCGGTCACATTCGTGCAGTCATGTCAGAACTTCAGCGTTTGGAAAGCCCATACCGCCGGATCATGATTGTTGGTGGTGGTAATGTCGGTGCCGGGTTAGCCCGTCAGCTGGAAGGCCGTTACAGCGTAAAACTGATCGAACGCAATGCAGAACGTGCTGAAGTGTTATCGGAAATGCTGGAGGAAACGATTGTCTTCTGTGGTGATTCGGCTGATCAAGAGTTACTGCAGGAAGAACATATCGAACAGATCGATGTCTTTATTGCCGTCACCAACGATGATGAAGCCAACATTATGTCTGCGATGCTGGCGAAAAAACTCGGCGCGCGCAAAGCTATCGTGCTGATCCAGCGTAGTGCGTATGTTGATCTGGTGCAAGGCGGTACGATTGATATTGCGGTTTCACCACAACAAGCGACCATTTCTGCCTTGCTGACTCATGTTCGGCGCGCGGATATCGCCAACGTTTATTCGTTACGTCGAGGGGTCGCCGAGGCCATCGAAGCCATTGCGCATGGCGATGAGCATACCTCTAAAGTAGTTGGCCGTTCCATTGGTGAATTGAAACTGCCGCCAGGCGCAACCATTGGTGCGGTAGTGCG
>CAIZDF010000066.1 GCA_903931645.1 uncultured Tolumonas sp. | reverse complement strand
GTGGCCACACTGATAATGCCAATGAGCATCATTAATAAGATCCAGAAGGTCGCAATTATTTTTACTAAAGCAGTTATATCTTCCATTCTGAAACCTCACAGATCAAATTCCATCTATAAGATTCAATAATAGCGAGGTTCTTCAGTTAGTCTAATTTTACAGTAAGATATAACGTATACCGGTGAGCTTAGAGTCTCCGTAGCTGCAGTTTCCTGTGTGGATGAAGGTAGTGCGAAAGATCATCACTCTTCACATAAAACTAAAAGATAGCCAGACTGTGATTGTGGTAAATTACACCGTAATTGTATGACTCGGTACAGGTAGAGGATGTTATGAGCAATATTAACCATCAAATTCGCAGATGCGCCAAAATCAATTCAGCCGTATTTGATATCGTATATGAGGATATGTGCCTGAATGATGAGGTAAAAAGCATTCATGCTGTTGTTCTGGCATCCTGCATTGACAGTAACGGTGAACTGAAACTGAGCCCATGGATTCCTGCTTCATTGGTGCCGCATGTTCACAAAGATGAGAATCTATGGTTTGTTACTCTGTCTCTGACGCCAGCTGCGATGAAGTATTTTATTCATAGTGACAACGTGATCAATTTTGAGTGCAGAATTCAGAACGTAGTTACACGAATTTCATTCTGTACTGATCAATTGATCGGCCTCAATGGTTTAAACGGTAAAGAGCTGGTTGACTCTCAACCTTTCCAATATCTTATCAACGAAGATAAGCCAATTGAACAGCCTGAACCACAAGCTAAAAAAAGACCGGCGCTTTCGGTTGTTAATAATTGATATAAATTAAACGGGGTCTGATAGTTGCGCCATTTTTAATGAACATCTATCAGACCAAGGTAGGCCATAATTTAGCCCTGTTTTAATTCACAAAGCCAACAGGAGCAATAACATCCAAGACTTCATGCAACAACACTAATTTGTGCAAATTGGTATCAATAGCAAATAATTGCAGCATATTTGATGTTTGTGCGGCGACAACGATTTGATTACCAACCAAGCAAATATCTCTTGGCGTTAAACCAGTTTGTATGCGATCACTAAATGACAATGCGCCGGAATTTGTATCGACCTTAAATAGCACCAGCGTATTTTCTCCCCGATTAGTGACCAGCAAATATTGCCCATCTTCGGTCAGTGCACAGCCCGCAGCACTATTTTCAACGTTCATATCAACCGAAAGCGTAGAAATACGTTGAGTCTCATCAAATCGTAAAGCCGCTTGCTCAACATTGTTAAAATAAGCGATGGAATAAACGGCTACGGCATTCGATATTTCATGCAACAAATAAGCAAATCGATTATCACGGCTGATCCGCATGATTCTAGGGCCTGAGCTTAAAGGGCTATCGATCGTGGCTTCGGTAATGATATTGAGTTTGTGATCTTCGATGGAATACACACTCACCAGATCGGTTCCCATATCAACGGAATAGGCGTGTAAGCCATCATCCATTAGTTTGATGTGATGTGGGTGCGGTGACGTTTGGCGTTTATCACTGCTGCGGGGGCGAGGGGAATGTATCGCAGAGCTGTTTATCTCGATTTCATCATTGATTTTAAGTACAACGTCAACGGCATCATAAAATGAAGATCCCAGCAGATAGCCATGACTCATAGACAGGATCTTTAGCGCTAACTCTTTATTTCAGATAGAAAAATGGCCTCAT
>CAIZDF010000065.1 GCA_903931645.1 uncultured Tolumonas sp. | reverse complement strand
TGGATACATTGCGTCAGTAACGGGTCTTTGGCTTGCTCTGGCGGTAACGATTTTTGCAATTGATCGGCAAATTCAAACTCCCCGAGCTGTAGCATCGCCAAAATAGTTTCACTTAATATCTCTGATGACATCGTTTGTGGCGCATCGAGATAATCCTGCGTTGATTTATACAGCAGTTGTTTTCCTTTCGGCAGATTGCCTCGAGCCATTTGTACTCGCGCCTGACATATATGTTCAAACGTATGAAAATCAAAATCATGGTTTATCAAGCTATCTCTGCAACGAGATAACGCGGTGTTGACTTGTTTTTGTAAATTACCGATGTGGTAGGGGTCTTGGCTATTAATCGCATGCAAAATCACACAATGAATATAGCTGCCTAATATCTGCGGATTATCATCGACAGCGTAACGATGTAAATCCAGTAGTGTTGCTAATGATTGTTTTGCCCGGAAATAGTCATGCTGACTTAAACAATGTTCGGCGATTTGTTGATGTAGTCGGCCTGACTGCGGCGAGATACTTACTGCTCGTTCTAGGGTCGCAATAGCCTCTTCACCTGCTCCGATAGCTAATTGTGAATAAGCAAGCCAGCGATAAGCATCAACCATGAACGGCCGTAGTTGTAGTGCGGAATGCAAATGCACAATTGCGGCATCGTGATCCCCTAATTGCTGTGTTGCTCGACCTAGAAAAAGGCGTAACCAAGCCGATTCACGCACCGCCAAACCTTCATTTAGAATTTGCTTCGCTTCTTGTGCTCTGTTTTGTTCCAGATATATCTCAGCCATGATACAACGGCAATAATTGGCATAACGACTGTTTTGCGAGATGATTTTTTTACATTCAACTAAAACTTGTTCGGTATCTGTTGCTTGGAATGCTGTGAGCATCGGTAACAGTTGCTGCTTACGGTTTAGTGCTCGCAGTAACCGAAGTCGAAGCTGTTCTTGCGAAAAGGGTTTCATCATGTAGTCATCAGGTTCTGATTCCAGCGCACTCAAAACCATAGAGCGTGAATTATCGCCACTGATGATAAAAATAACAGAATCGACGGGGACTAATTTTTGCTGTTTCAGATAGTCCATTAGCTGGCGGCCATTTTCTCCATGGCCGAGGTTATAATCGATGAGGTAAATATCGAATTGTTCTTTTTGGAAACGCTTACGGCTTTCTTCAGCTGAACTGAGCAATGTAATTTTGCTGAAACCGAGGTTTTGTAGCATGGCTTTGATCAGGATCTGAAAAGAACGCTGATCGTCTATAACGACGATACGCTTTTCAAGCATACTGAGTTGGAGGTAAGTATGGCTTTCAGATTCCGCTGACGGCATTGAATTTCTTCCCAAATATCACTGAAGGAATAA
This sequence comes from uncultured Tolumonas sp., assembly GCA_903931645.1. GTDB lineage: Bacteria > Pseudomonadota > Gammaproteobacteria > Enterobacterales > Aeromonadaceae > Tolumonas. The sequence continues at coordinate 2,981 of CAIZDF010000065.1, read as the reverse complement.
TAAGACAGTTTTCTATTCAGTGCTTGGAAAGTTATTATGATCAGGAAGAGAGTGGAGATGGTGGAGGGGGAAGGATTCGAACCTTCGAAGGCAGAGCCGTCAGATTTACAGTCTGATCCCTTTGGCCGCTCGGGAACCCCTCCACGAGCTTTTTTTGCGATTTATTATGCACTTAATGGTGGAGGGAGAAGGATTCGAACCTTCGAAGGCAGAGCCGTCAGATTTACAGTCTGATCCCTTTGGCCGCTCGGGAATCCCTCCTCAAGTGCGGAGCGAATACTACCAGAAACTTCCTATTTGTGAACCCCGAAAGTGCTAAAGATCAGAGAAATTTCGCCGATATAAGTTCAAATGCTCATTTTTCAGACTTTTTATGCTTACACAAACGATCCGTGAGCACTTTTTGGTCGATGAATTGCAACTCGGCCAACAACTTAATGATGCTATACATCAAGAACAGCGAAGTTATTTTTCGCTGTTACTGTCGATGCTGTCGGCTGATGTATTAGACCAGCCTGAGTTTTCATCGAAAACGGAAGAAAATATTCCGGCCATTGACTGGCGAAAGCGGTGGGACTTACCGCCAGCTGCTGTTTTAGATAGCAGCAACAGCTCTGCCGATGAAAGTTATTTCCGAAGTATGTTATTACATGAGGGTGGTATTGAAGCGGTTCATTTATTTAATGCGGCACAGCCGGATCCGCTGAGTTGGCGTCAATTTGCGATCCCGGCTGAGGTATGGAATGAATTACCGCCATTGCAACAAGAGAAGTTTCGTCAACAGCATCAAATAAACTATCAGCCATTTGATGAAACGCCGGATGCGATGATGCAAGTATTAGAAGGTTTTGACTATACGCAGGAACTAACGGTGAATTATTTCTATCGCTAAGCTATGCGGTTATGCTGGTTGAGCATTGGCCACAATGCATTAGGACAAGGTGGCCAATGGTGAAATTACGATGCTTTGGTATAACGTTGTTCAAGATAACGGCGGAACCACTGCGTGTTCAATGATTCACCGGTGGCTTGTTGAATTAATTCTTCGGTACTGAATAAGCTGGCTTTTTCCCAGATATTGGTTTTCAGCCAATTGAATATTTGTGGTAAACCATCATCCGCAGCGATCAGTTCGCCAATATTACCCACATCGCGCTCAATAGCTCCGGCAAATTGAGCTGCATAAATGGCTCCTAATGTGTAACTTGGGAAATAACCAAAAGAGCCATCAGTCCAGTGAATATCCTGCATACAACCAATAGCGTCATTACCTTTGGTGCTTAACCCTAGGTATTGCTGCATTTTTGTGTTCCAGACTTCTGGTAGGTCACGGACCTGAATTTTCTCTTCAATCAGCGCTTGTTCGATTTCAAAACGCATAATGATATGAGCAGGGTAAGTCAATTCATCTGCATCAACACGGATAAATCCAGGTTCAATGCGGCTATACAGTTGGATTAAATTTTCAGCTTCCAGCGCTGGTTGTTCACCAAAATGTTGCTTAATTAATGGGGCCATTTTCCGTAGAAATGCAGGATGACGAGCCAATTGCATTTCAAAAAACAGGCTCTGGCTTTCATGAATACCCATAGAGCGGGCTTCACCTGCGGGCTGGCCACGCCACTTTTCTGGTAAGCCTTGTTCGTATCGGGCGTGTCCAGTTTCATGAATGACACCCATCAGGCTTGGCATGAAGTCTTTTTCATTGTAGCGCGTGGTAATGCGCACATCTTCTGGTACACCGCCACAAAATGGATGTGCGCTGATGTCCAGACGACCATGATTAAAATCAAAACCCAGCAGTTTCATGGCATGTAAGCCTAATGACTTTTGGCGAACAACCGGAAAGGTGCCTTCTGGCTTGATAGGGTTATATTGTGATTGCCGTTCACCGGCTTGACGAATAATTTGTGGCAACCAGGATTTTAGATCCGTGAAGATACGTAGTAATTGGCTACTACTCATTCCGGGTTCATAGAGGTCGATCAGGCTGTCATAAGGCGCCAGTTCCAAAGCATCAGCACGAATTTGGGCGGCTTCGCGGGTCAAATCAACGACTACTTTCAGATTAGGTTCAAATCCTTTCCAGTCATTGTTTTTACGTTGTTCACGCCATGCATGTTCACAGCGTGAACCAGCCAGAGCACGAGCTTGAACCAGATCGTCGGGTAATAATGCGGCATTTTGCCAACGGCGACGCATTTCATTCAAATTTGCTTGTTGTTCGTCTGATAAGGGCTCATTTTCGGCTGCATTAATCCAGTCAGCGATTTCTGGTGCGGTTAATTTTTGATGTTGTAGCAAGGCGAGTTCGGCTAATGCCGCACCACGCGCCTGATTTCCGCCATCTGGCATCATCGTGGCTTGATCCCAGCCACAAATCGCCTGCAGATGTTGCAGATGATGCAGTTGTTGAAAACGTTGTTCTAATAATTGATAAGACATGCTGTGTTTCCTGTTCACTTTCTGCAACAACAAATAATACGTGTGGTCCGCGTCATAATAACGCTCGGATCTGAGACAAACCAGAGTTTAAGTTTATTGTTTGATTAAGCAATCGCTGGAATATGCGTATTTCATCGAGTCTGGATGTTAGATAATTTGTATCCGTTTTGCTTCAACATTTGAATTAATCCATTTGGACCATACAGGTGCATGGCTCCTACAACCATGAAATTATGCGCATAAGTTTGCGACATAAGCTTCGGCAGCCAATTTTGATTTCTTTCTTTGATTAAATGCTGTTCTAAATATTGGCGTAATTCGGGGCTGGTATCATCATCTTCCAGTAAAGCCTGAATTTTATTCCGATCGCCTTTTTCCCATGCTTTGATGAGATCGGGTAATTCATCGTTAACTTTATTGATTTGTTTTAACGTTGCATCGAGAAAATCATTTTCTACGCCACCTAATCCAGCAAGATAAGCCAGTTGTTGGTTGGGCGTTTCCAGATAATGGATAGAAACCTGTTTATCTTTTGC
>CAIZDF010000064.1 GCA_903931645.1 uncultured Tolumonas sp. | reverse complement strand
GTGGCATTAGAAACCTTGCAACAGGTTGGTGTGGCGGTACAGGTGGCTGAAAACGGTAAAGAGGGTATCGAAAAAGCCAGCCGCGGAAAATTTGATCTGATCCTGATGGATGTTGACTTACCAGAGGTCGATGGCATCACGGCAACTTACTGGCTAAGAAACCAAGGTTATAACACACCAATTTTAGCGATGACGGCTTTTGACGACCCCAAAGAGCGGGAGCGCTGCCTGAAAGCCGGAATGAATGATTTTATGATCAAGCCCTTTGAGCCTGACACACTGTATTCCTTAGTTTATCGCTGGACGATAGGGCAGGGCGAGCAGACTGAATTAGTTAAATATATATCTGATAGCCATCCATTCTTAGAATATTCGTCGCCGTCAGAAATAGCGTTGGACGTCATTCTGGGTTTTTCCCGAGTCGGTAATAACCCTCAGCTTTATCAGCAGATCTTAGGTACATTTCGGGATGAATACAGCGATCAAGGGCGAAAATTATTGGCCATGGTCGAACGTGAAGAATGGGTTGCTCTGGAGCGGATCGCTCATAATCTGAAATCGGTGGCTCGTTATATTGGTGCCGATGGATTGTCAGCTGCAGCCAGCGAACTAGAGTTATTACTCCGTCGCCATGAAGCAAGAGCCTCCCGAGCCATCATGACCAAAAAACTGGTCGCGAATATTCATATTTTGCTAATGGCGGTGTTCGACATCATCAAATCAATTCCCGTTATTGCTGAAACGGGTAAAACTGCTGGCGACGATATTGATGCGCTGGAACAACAGCAAGAGAAGCAAAACTTACCCCGGATATTGGTTATTGATGATGAGCTGATCCATCGACAAATGCTGAGTTCGTTATTACAACATGATTGTGAAGTGCTAGCCGTTGCCGATAGCACAACAGCTTTGGAGTTAGTCTTTAAACAACCGGTAGATTTGATTTTACTGGATATGGTTATGCCGGACGTGCGCGGTGATGAAGTGATGCGTCAATTGCGTAGCCACCCGGCCACACGAGATATTGATATTGTGATCATCAGCTCCCGAAATGACGTCGAAGATGAAGAGACCGGTTTTTTGATGGGCGCGATTGATTACATTACCAAGCCGTTTTACCCCACTATTGTGCAAGCGCGGATCCGCAATGTATTAAGGTTGATTCATCAGCGTCGTTTATTAGACCAGCTAGCGCACTTAGATGGCCTGACCGGAATTCCCAATCGTCGTAAATTTGAACAAGTCATAGAAAATGAGTGGGCTCGTCATCAACGCGCAGCGCAGCCTCTTTCACTAGCAATTCTCGATGTCGATCATTTCAAACGTTTCAACGACACTTTTGGTCATGCTCGGGGCGATGATGTTTTGCAGGCGGTTGCGGGTTCTATTCGTGACATGCTGCGACGAACTGGTGATTTCGCGGCTCGTCTGGGTGGTGAAGAGTTTGTATTAGTGTTTAGTGGCGCGGATGCACAAAGCAGTGCGGTGATGGCAGAACATGTTCGCCAGGCCATGGAACAGATTGAATTACCGGTGGGTAAAATTACCGTCAGTATTGGTGGGGTCACGCTGATCCCGGAAGGGCAGTATTCTTTAGAACAAACGATGGAAACGGCTGACCAATTACTTTATGAAGCGAAACAAAATGGTCGTAACCGCGTTTGTTGGCAATCGAGAGTTAATTAACACGAGTGAAAAATCAGGCTGTCATAACTTGCATCTGAAGCATGAGCACCTATGTGTTCATGCTCCGGTGACAAGCTAAGAACAAAAAGCGGATATTGCCGGTCAGCTAACTGCGCCCCTCATCTTGTCTAAGTATTTTTTCAATAACGCGCAAAATACGCCGGATCTGCTGTTCATTATGGCGGGGTAAATGATGGCTAGTATGAGTTAGTGGTTTCATGTCACACCTTCCCTAATCGTATTATCGATACACCATTCCATGCTGTTCTTATTACTATTATCGTCTATAGCCGGAAGAACAACCGAGAATTGTTTCAATTAGATACCTGCATTCGCTGTGCCAGCCATTATTGCCGGAAAAATGACGCACATTGACCAAGATTTCGTTATCGCTAACCTTGTTATTGATACGTAGGCGACTCGTTAAAGAGATCGTTTGAGTACAGAAAAAGTAAGGGGCCGAAGCCCCTTGAACAATCAATCAACCGAGATGACCAACCAGCAAACTTTTTAACTTATGCAGTTTTTTGTCTAAGACTGCTTTTTTGCCTTTTATCCGTTGAGCCTCGGGAAGTTCGGCTGGAATGGCCTTGGCTTTTGCCGGTATGCTGGGAAATACATCCAGACCGCTTATTTTTTTCAATTGATCGACAGAAATGACTTTGTAATGTCCATCAGCGTTGTTATCAGAGACATACACACCCGCTTCGCCGGTTTTAGGTGTATAAATTGCTTTGAACATCGCATTAGGAACCGGGATCCGGTTTTTAAGTTTCTGTGTGGAGGCGTTATATAACCCGCCAGTGACGACATACACATCACCGTATTTGGTGGCCATGACCCGGGTGGTTGTCTCTATATCGCTCCAGATGCCGGCATTATTAGCATGCAGCTGCGGAACCATATTGGCTAACGAAAATGACTCATGCTGGGCATCTTTGTTTGGCATATCGGCATTCGGAGCCAGATGCCCGCGATCAAATCCGCTTCCCTTATAGTCAGTTAGTTCTGCTCTGGCTGCTTCAGGTAGATTTGTATCTTCATGAAATGAATCGATACGCTCTAACGTTTTTGCGGCTGCCACATTCTTTTTGGTCAGATGCTCAGCTGAATAAAAGGCTGTTTTTGAGGAATACGAATAACCGGTCGCAAACGCGGTGTAGCAAAGTTCTTGATCTTGTTGCAAGGGGATCGTCAGTTTGGGTTCCTGACCATTAAAATAATGCTGAGGACAGTTTGTTGCGAATACTGATGTACTAATCAGACATAATGCCAAGGTGATGCTGTTTTTAAACACAAGAGTTCCCATCTATCAATTGGGTTGTATTGATAGATTTTACAGGGCTTTTTGCGTGGTGTATTGCGGAAAAGAAAAAAGGCATTAACTCGTTAAAGTTAATGCCTTTTAATTCAATAATTAGCGAAGAGCTATTAATTCATGCCGTATTATGTAAATCGCTATAACACCGGATAACAATCACTACCGTAAATAATCTGTAATACTCTGTTATTTATGTGATTTTTGTTGTTTACTGTATCGCCTTGTAACATCATCAAACACCCGCTATCATCATTTGTGTGTAGCAAGTTGTGTAGCTGGAGTGTAGCAAGATGGCAGTCAATAAACTCTCTGATAAAGATCTGAAATCATACCTAGGCAAACCACAACAGAAACAATTAACCGTAGCTGACGGGTTAGGATTGAGTGCCCGCATTAGCACTGCTGGTGGCATATCATGGCTTTATCGTTACCGCATAGATTCGCAAATTATCTGGCTCACTCTCGGTAGCTATCCTGATATGTCGCTTAAAACAGCTAGAGCCGAGAGAGATAAATGCAGAACGTGGTTGGCAGAGGGTAAAGACCCAAAATATCAACGCCAAATAGCTAAAGCAGAAATGATGAGGCCCGTCACAGTCAGAGAGTCGCTAGAATTCTGGCTAGATAACTACGCTGAAATAAAAAGAGTCAATGCAGCTACTCACCGCCAACAATTTGAAAGATGGCTGCTTACTAAGCTAGGTGACTTGCCTCTTGAGCAGTTAGAAAAACACCACTGGATTGATTGTTTTACTGAGAGAGCAAAACGCTATCCAGTTGCGGCTGGGTATGTCTTGCAAAATCTCAAACAGGCGTTAAAAACCTGTGCAAGACGCGGCTATAAATTTGATCGCTCAGTTCTTGAACTTGAGTTGGACGACATTGGTGCAAGCAAACAAGCTAAAAAATCTCGCAGGCTGGTGGCTGATGGTGACTGGATTGAACTAGCCGAATTGATGAGATGGATTGATAACTGCGGTGCAGAGCATGGCGGCTACCATTGGAGCTATTGGCAAAATCTTTTATTGATCGTGCTTTATTTTGGTTGTCGAACACAAGAGATTAGATTATCGAGAATAGATGAATGGGATTTCACAAAGAATCAATGGACTGTACCCGTAGAACACAATAAGACAGGTAAGCGTGACAAGAGCAAAGGGCTTGATGGAATTATTGTTAGGCCGATCCCTGAGTTTTTGCAGCCGTGGCTCAAGCAATTGGCAGAACAAAACCAGAGAACAGGCTACATGCTCGGTGAATTGAAATCGGCTGAACAGGTGAGCATGTACGGCGGAAAACTTTGGGTAAAACTTGGACATAAGGAAGCGTGGACATTACACGACCTACGCCGCACTGTTGCCACTGGGTTGTCGGATATTGGTATTGCGCCTCATATTGTTGAAAGTGTATTAGGCCATTCACTGGGGGGCGTAGCGGGGATTTATAACCGTAGTCAGTATTTACCTGAAAAATTAGATGCACTGACCAAGT
>CAIZDF010000063.1 GCA_903931645.1 uncultured Tolumonas sp. | reverse complement strand
TTATTGCAATACAAACGTTTTGACTCTGTTAGACAGTCATTGATGAAACAAGAGTTACAGCAATTAGCCGAACGAACAGATTTATCTAATGATTTGTTTGAAAAGGTATCCAGAGCATTAGCTCAATAACATTAATAACAGCAGGCGTGAGTAATCACGCCTGAATAAATATATGTTCTATACGTTTCGACTGACACTATCACGTGATGATGTATTGAAATTCTATGAAGGAAGTCTTGGTGCTGTTTCTGTTGTTACGGAACAAGGGCTTCGACTTCAATTTCCTTTTCATCATTTGAGGCCTTTTGTCTCTTTTACTGGGGTAAACGGACGATTTAGAGTAATGATAGATACTGCAAATAAGATCTCCAGAATAGAACGTATCAGTTAAATTCGATTCCTTAATTTTTAACATCCTCCTCACAAATTGCATAAAGATGCAAGAAAACGTATTTCGGGCTAAAATGCTGGCGAGAAGTACATAAGCTGAACTCCACCGCATTCGAGAGAGGACCTTGATGTTTTATTACCCGTTAGTCCGTCATTTCCTATTTAAACTTGATCCTGAAGTTGTTCATGAATTAACTATTCATCAGTTGGCATGGATGGGAGGGACTCCGTTTGAGGTGTTTTTCCGTAATAAACTCCCTTCTCGTCCTGTTGAAGTGATGGGGTTAAAGTTCGATAACCCTGTCGGGTTGGCTGCTGGCTTAGATAAAGATGGCGATGCGATCGATGCATTCGGCGCGATGGGTTTTGGTTTTATCGAGGTTGGTACCGTGACGCCTCGCCCTCAACCGGGCAACGACAAACCGCGTATTTTCCGTGTGATTCCTGCTCAGGGGATTATTAATCGCATGGGGTTCAACAATAAAGGCGTAGATAATCTGATCGAAAATGTCAAAAAGAGCCATTACAAAGGGATCTTAGGCATTAACATTGGTAAGAATAAAGATACACCAATAGAAAATGGCAAAGACGATTACCTGATTTGTATGGATAAGGTATATGACTATGCTGGATATATTGCGGTGAATATTTCATCACCTAACACACCGAATTTGCGCCAATTACAATATGGCGAGGCATTTGATGATTTATTAAATAGCCTAAAAGAGCGTCAAAAAGAGCTGGCTGAAAAGCATAAAAAATATGTTCCTTTAGCAGTGAAAATTGCGCCAGATTTATCGCCAGATGAATTAAAACAAGTTGCAGAAGCACTATTACGTCATAAGATTGATGGTGTTATTGCGACTAATACCACTCTGGATCGTGAGATGATCCACGATATGCCGCATGCGGCTGAAACCGGTGGTTTAAGTGGTCGGCCATTACAAAATAAGAGTACAGAAATCATCCGACAATTGCATGAATACCTGAAAGGACAAATTCCAATTATTGGTGTTGGCGGTATTGATTCGGCAATGGCGGCGAGAGAAAAAATACAGGCTGGTGCTGAATTAGTTCAGATTTATTCCGGCTTTATTTATAACGGCCCAGATTTAGTAAAAAATATCGTCAATAACATCTGATATTTGCATATTTTTGCAATGTCCGTTTGAAAAATATCCTAGATTGTTTTATAACATCGGAAAACGGGATAGAGAGCAAACGGATGATATTAGTCCCTGATGAAAATTGGCGCTGGATATTTGATGAACAGCGCCAAAACATTCTTCTGGATTTAACGGATGATATGCAGTTCACTGCAGCCATACCTGCGAAGCAGCTAGAAAAAAAATCAGCATTTACAGAGTCATTTACTGTAGATGATTCTTCGCATTATTTTCATTTCCTTGAATGCCTCGGCGAGTTTCCGTTTACTGATCCTGAACGTGTTCAGATCGTTCTAAATGCTATTGCCGCTATCAAATATGCACGGCCATTAGTCAGCCAGAGCTGGTTTTATCAGGATGTAAACATGCTTTCTGATATGCCGGAATTGGGTGAGGTTTTTTCGGTTGTGACAGAATGCATGTACGGTGATGTGATGGTTATATCACCAGGTAGTACCGCATCGCTTTGTATTGTGATCAGCCAGTCTATCCAGTTAGATTCAGATAAGTCATTAAAACAATCTGCAATATGCAAATTGATGAATAGTAAGCTGTTGCCTTATCAGGCAGCGACAAAATACTTGGCTAAAATGGCTTAAGCCATAAGTGCTAATATAAAAAAAAGCCCCTTTCGGGGCTTTTTTTATTCTGCCGTAGGACTGCTGACCGGATGAACGTCTTCACTCGGATAGCAGCCTAATATCTTCACATAACGAGTTGATGACTGCAGATCCTGAATCGCAGCCTGCATTTCCTCACTTTCCAGATTAGCGGCAACATCAACGTAAAACATTTCTTCCCAAGGGTTTCCTGGAATTGGGCGTGATTCCAATTTAGTCATGTTGATGTTGTGGTTGCGCAATACTAATAATGCTTCTACCAATGAACCGGTTTTTTGTGTTGTGGACATAATGAATGTCGTTTTTGCCGGAACCAGTGGCGATACTTTAATTGGCTCACGGGCAACAATCAGAAAACGAGTACAGTTATCTGGCTGGTTAGCTAATCCACTGGCAATTTTAATTAAACCGTAGATATCACCACCTTCCGCGCTGCCAATAGCGGCCGCATTAGGAGAAGCCAGTTCTTTGACCTTTAACATTGCTGCTGATGATGAATCGCAAAAAACTTTGCGAATGTGTGGGTTGCTATCAAGATAATGCGATGATTGCATGATGGGTTGCGGGTGCCCATAGATAACTTCAATATCGTTTATATTGGTATCCACTGCTGTTAGCAGGCAATGATCAATAGGGTAGGTTAGTTCAGCGACAATCGAGAGGCTGGTCTGTTGCATCAAATCATAAACTTCATTGATAGAGCCCGATGTCATATTTTCAATGGGTAACACCCCATACTGACAAGCGCCGCTTTCTACTTCATGAAAAACCTGATTAAAGCTGCTGCAACTTATTTCGCGAATATCAGATAACTGGCGGCCAAGGAATTTACGGGCAGCAAGGCTGGAATATGATCCTAATGGCCCTAAATAAGCAACGCTGTTGCCTGCATCTGTGTGCTCAGGGTTTTTCTGTTGTTGCACAAAATCCTGCTGAATTAATACAGAATCTTCGATAATTAATTGGAATACTTGTTGAATGAAATGGGCAGAAAGGCCCATTGGGTGACCAACCTGAGTCAGGTATGCCAGTAGCTCTTGTTCTCGCCGTTGATCTCGGATCGGACGTTGGCTAAACAATTTATTTTTAGCTACTTCAATACTTATTGCACGACGTTTGGCAAAAAGAGCGAGCAACTGGGTGTCAATCTCGTTAATGGAATGGCGGATCTCATCCAGTGTAGCCATGGCTTACTCTCCTTGTATAAATATCGAAACACATTACGCAGATGCAAATTAAAGAAAACATAATCGGATGCAAATAATCCTGATATGCACAAATGGTAACACTTCCTGCCTCCCTATATATAGAATAGTAGTTAAGAAATCATTCCTTTAATCATAGGCGACAACTTAATGGGTCCTTTGATGTTAGATGTTCAGGGCTGTGAACTGGACGCTGAAGAACGTGAAATGCTGGCACACCCTACAGTGGGTGGTTTGATCTTATTTACCCGCAATTATCATGATCGGGCACAATTATCGGCATTGGTAGCCGCAATCCGGCAAGCTGCCGCTAAACCCTTACTTATTGCTGTTGACCATGAAGGCGGTCGGGTTCAGCGTTTTCGAGATGGCTTTTCCCGCATCCCACCAATGGGGCTTTTGCATAACGCTGGTAATCAGGCCGCAAGTTTAGCTGCAGATTGTGGTTGGTTAATGGCGGCTGAACTACTGGCTCATGATATCGATTTAAGTTTTGCTCCAGTGCTGGATTTAGAACGTGGTAGCAATGTTATTG
>CAIZDF010000062.1 GCA_903931645.1 uncultured Tolumonas sp. | reverse complement strand
ATCTGAGCCATGATCAAACTCTTCAATTAAAGTTTTTTGACTCAATGAATACTTGTTTCTTAATAGTCACTCGCTTCATTGATTAAATTTTTTCAATCTAATCAATCTACGCAAGTGCCCACACAGATTGCTTGATATATTGTTAAAGAGCGTGGCGCTAAGGCCAGGGACGCGAATCATACGCCATCCCGTTTGCTTGTCAAGCGCTGTTCGTCACAACCTCTCAACTCGCTCTGTGTTGGCGTCTGCCGTCTCAGTGGGGCCGCATTATAGGGAGTGATCGTTTTTGATCAAGCATTTTTTTGAAGAGATTTTTCGAGTGCATTTTTTTTAATCATTGTGTATACAAAAGAAACGAGAGTTGGCTTTTAAGCGTTCAATTAATAAAGGAGTTATCAATTGAGCATCATATTTTTGCTGGATCACAGGTTAGCCATATGTTGATTTGAATATTTTGTGCCATTCTTATTGGTACATTCATGTTGTTTTTCATGGGGCATAGATTTATGAGACAACTGACAATGGAATCTACTCGCTTTCAACTCTTTGTGCGCCAGGCGCTGATTATCGCCTTATCTGTTCACACTCTTTTCCTAATGCTGTTCGCTGTTCTTAATATCCCTATGCTGATCATTGCACATGTCGCTAGCATTGTTCTTTATATGCTCGCGATTCGATTCAATCGCACATCGGCATTTAAAAGCATTGCAACATTGATCTGGATCGATCTATTAGGGCATGCGCTGATATCTAGTGAAGTATTAGGTTGGCAAAGCGGATTCCATTTGTATTTATTGCTGCTGCTCCCGATTACCTTTCTTTATGGTACCAAACCACAAACCAAACGAATTTTTCTAGCAGAGATCGCCATCGTACTTTATCTACTTTTGGATTATCACCTGTATGATCAACCGGCCATGATCGAGCTATCCCCGATGTTATCGATGTTGATTCGTTATCTGAATGCGATCGTTTGTTTTGGCTGCTTGAGTTATCAACTTCATTTCTACTCTGCTTGTTTGCAAGAAAGTAGACATCCGCCCATTGATAAGCCAGACACCGATAAATTAACCGGCTTACAGAATCGGGAAGCCATTTTGTCAAAAATTGATGAGATATTTTCTTCCTCTGCATTAAATAGACAGCATATGTCGTTAATTATTGCGGATATCGATTATTTCAAAATGATAAATGAACAGTATGGTCATAATATCGGCGATGCCGCGCTAGTTTACGTCGCACAGATATTACATGATTCCATTCGTCACAATGATCGGGCCTCACGTTGGGGGGGCGGTGAATTTTTACTGCTGTTACCTGGTGGACCATTAAAATCGGCAGAACAAATTGCGGAGCGAGTACAAAGCAAACTACATCAATTGCCGTTGCATAAAAATGGTAAAACAATCACGATCTCCATGACCTTTGGGATTGCTGAATTATTGCCTGGAGAAGACTTCAATCAATGCCTTATCCGTGCAGATATGGCATTGCGTAATGGTAAAGCTCATGGTAGAAATCGTATCGAATTAGCAGTTACAGACGTTCCTGCAACTACATCGGCATAATGCCGGTGTAGTTTTAATTTTTGTATTCTATTCACTCCATTTTAGATCGTTTATTAACCACCCATTCCTTTCTTTCATCTAGATAATCTTCCTTTTTTAGATTTAAAGAACACTAAATCTGCAAAAATAGGTCGTTTTGTAGTAAATTCACTCCAATACCCAGATATAGCACTTCTTGCCTTCGGCTTTCCTGCCTATGGAGTGTATTTCCATGTCTGGATATTTATGCACCGTTGGTGGTGCCACATGGAAGAATGCAATGGACCGGATGTCTATAAGATCCATCTACTTAGGAATAAAACCATAATGAAAATGAATAAACTGACAGCCATGATTCTGATCAGTATGTTAGTGGGTATTCTCACCGGTCATCTGTACCGTTCAAATGTGACAGATCCCGCTGCTGTGACTGAATTTGCATCCAATATCTCCATATTGACGGACATTTTTTTACGTCTGATCAAAATGATTATCGCGCCATTAGTATTTTCTACGCTGGTCGTGGGCATTGCTAAAATGGGCGATAGTCAAACCGTAGGCCGCGTGGGTATTAAAGCGATGGCTTGGTTCATGACCGCCTCGCTGATATCGCTTGCATTAGGTTTGGTCATGGTTAATTTGCTCAAACCTGGGGTGGGTTTAAACTTGCCACTGCCTGATATAGCAGCAAAATCAGGTATCAGTGCAACCGCAATTACACTGAAAGACTTTGTTACCCACGCCATTCCGAAAAGTGTAGTAGAGGCGATGGCCAACAATGAGATCCTACAATTAGTGATCTTCTCTTTGTTTTTTGGTGTTGCAGCTTCTGGTCTGGGCGATAAAGCGAAACCAGTGGTCAATGTGATGGAAAGTATTGCCAACATCATGTTGAAAGTAACTGGTTATGTAATGAACTTCGCGCCATTTGCTGTTTTTGGTGCCATTACGGCGTTGATTGCGAAACAAGGTTTGGGAATTTTGCTGACGTATGGCACTTTCGTTGGTGAAGTGTATGGCTCCATCCTGATCTTATGGGCCTTGTTATTACTGATGGGCAGCCTATTCCTAGGCCGTCGAGTGTTAGGTTTACCGAAATTCATCCGTGAACCGATTTTACTGGCCTTTTCTACTGCCAGTTCAGAAGCTGCTTATCCAAAAACATTGCAGGGCTTAAAACGCTTCGGCTGTTCAGAAAAAATTTCCAGTTTTGTATTACCTGTGGGTTATTCATTTAACTTAGATGGCTCAATGATGTACTGCACATTCGCCACTATGTTCATTGCCCAAGCTTACGGTATGGAAATTAGCATTTCACAGCAGATCACCATGCTGTTGTTGCTGATGGTAACCTCGAAAGGTATGGCTGGCGTACCACGCGCATCATTAGTTGTTATCGCGGCAGCCATGGCACAGTTCCATATTCCTGAAGCAGGGTTATTGTTGCTCTTAGGTGTGGATCATTTCTTAGATATGGCGCGTTCCGCCACTAACGTCATGGGCAATGCGATTGCTTCTTCTGTGGTTGCGAAACTGGAAGGTGAATTGACAGAGCCTACCGATGATGATGAAGATTTGCAAAGTGATGCAGTATTGGTAAAAGAGTAATTCAGCCAATATTTATGACAAGCTAAATAAAAAGCCCTCCGTTGTGTAGTGCCGTTCACTTAAGGTGCTCGGCATTACGCTGTTGTGGGCTTTTAAATACAATTCCACGTTAAATTTGAATATTGTGAATAAATATCAAATCCATATAAACAGCGGGTTTACATACTTAACATTTTCTTGGAATAGACCCTTTTGGAGCGCACTAAATACAACTCACACTGAACAATCGATCAACCAGAGGCATTTAACCAGCAGTTCCCCATAACAGTGCTCTAATTACAATATGTATCAGCCAGAACTGTATGGGCGCAAATGAGCCGATATAGACAAAACTCCCTCTCTCGCCTTATCAGTTTCATACATGTCGTAACAAACCATAACAAAAGGCGCCTTTATTAAAACACTCTCTATGATTAACTAGCAGCGTTTCCAACTACGAGGGTTATAAAAATGGTATCAAAAAAATCAGTTCTCATTGGTTTGTTCGTATCTATTTTCTCTATTGGTGCTATTCATACTGCTTCTGCTGAAACGCCTCAGCAAAAAGCAGAATGGCTGAAAAAACATCCTCGCAGGGCAGAAGTTAACGCGCGGCTAGCTAATCAAAATCAGCAGATAAACACCGAACGAAAAGCAGGCGAAATAACAGATCAGCAAGCCGTAAAACTTCACGCTGAAGATCGCAAGATCCGCCGAGAAGAACGCCGAATGGCACAACAGCAAAATGGGCATATTACCAAAAAAGAACAAATACGCTTAAACCAGCAAGAAAACCAAGTCAGTAAGCAAATTGGCCAATGATTTACATAGACTTATTAAGTTAGCCCTTCATTTACCCCATGCACAAAATCTACGTCAATGCCCCGAACTAACCTGATGGGGCATTTTTTCACTACAACAAACCTTATTTCTTCCTGTTTGCTT
>CAIZDF010000061.1 GCA_903931645.1 uncultured Tolumonas sp. | reverse complement strand
GAAGCAGCCAAAGAAGCAGCCGGAATGGTGCTGGCGGATGATAACTTTGCGACGTTGCGCACCGCAGTGCTGGAGGGGCGTACCGTTTACGATAATCTGCGTAAAGCACTTGTTTTCTTATTACCGACCAATGGTGGCCAAGCCCTGGTTATGGTTGCCGCCATTTTATTGGGCATCACGCTGCCGATCACGCCAGTGCAAATTTTGTGGATCAACATGGTCAGCGCCATCACGCTTTCTTTGCCTTTAGTGTTTGATAAAGCCGCAGCAAATCTGATGCAACGTGCCCCCCGACAAAATGATGAAGCCTTACTCAGCAATATCTTATTATTCCGTATCGCATTTGTGTCTGTCTTACTGATGGGGTTAACGCTGGTGCTTTATAACTGGAGTACCCTTCATCAGGCTGATTTGGCCCGCGCCAGAACCGTCGCCATCAACAGTTTAGTCGGTGCCGAAATGGTGTATTTGATCAGCTGCCGCTCATTGCTTAATTCAACACTGAGCCTGACCAGTTGGCTGGATAATGGTTACGCACTGCTGGCGATATTTTTGCTGTCACTCTTGCAGCTGGCTCTCACCTACTTCCCGTTTATGCACACATTATTTGGCACGGCAGCCCTCGATCTCCATGACTGGTTAATCATTGTGGCTAGTTGTTTACTGCTTTACCTGTTGATGGAAGCAGAAAAACAGCTCACGCCCCGTTTACTGTTCAGGAATGAAAAATAATGAAATTAGAGCTGAAATACCTTTCATTACGGAAAATTCCAACCGCGATTTGGGTCTTGGGTTTTGTCAGTATGCTGATGGATGTATCGTCGGAACTGATCCACAGTTTATTGCCCTTATTCATGGTAACGACATTAGGTGCCAGCACCTTGATGGTGGGTCTTATTGAAGGGTTAGCCGAAGCAACCGCACTGATCGTTAAAGTATTCTCTGGGGTTATTAGTGATTATTTTGGCAAACGCAAATGGCTGGCTGTGACTGGTTACGCGCTGGGCGCATTCACAAAACCGGTCTTTGCTCTCTCTAGCAGCATCGGGTTAGTGCTTACCGCCCGTTTGACTGATCGCGTGGGAAAAGGCATTCGTGGCGCGCCGCGCGACGCACTAGTCGCGGATATAACACCACCAGAATTACGGGGTGCTGCCTTTGGGTTGCGTCAATCGTTGGATACGGTCGGCGCCTTTGTCGGGCCATTATTGGCCGTCGGGTTAATGCTATTGTGGGCCAATGATTTTCGGGCGGTGTTCTGGGTAGCCGTGATCCCTGGTTTTCTGGCTGTATTGTTACTAATTTTCGGTATCTCTGAACCGGAGTCGCATGCCACAGCACAACGGACGAACCCGCTGGTCATGGCTAATCTGCAACGACTGGATAGCCGTTATTGGTGGATGGTCGGCATTGGCAGTATTTTTACTCTCGCCCGATTCAGTGAAGCGTTTTTAGTATTACGCGCTCAAGATAGCGGGGTTCCTATTGCTTACATTCCCTTGGTCATGGTACT
>CAIZDF010000060.1 GCA_903931645.1 uncultured Tolumonas sp. | reverse complement strand
GGTATTCCTAAAAGATTCCCTTTAACAGGAGAAATGATTGATTCAGAGTATATAACTCCATTTTTGGCTTCCGCAATTGCAGAAATTGAAATGTTAGGTTTGACAATCAATCCAATTATTAAAACTCACAATGAAGATTTTCATGACAGTCTGACTTTGCATGCCCATGGTGCGCACAATCGCCACTTCACCTTGTTTATCCAACACTACCATGACCAATGCAGACAGAATATTGAAGGCGGCCACCAGAATGATCAGCACCAACATCAGGCTCATGATGTGTTTTTCCATCGCAACCGCACGGAACAGTTCACCGCGCTCCTGGCGCCAATCCTGAAACACCAGTGATGATGGCAATTTGGTTTTGACGATATCGTCAGTCTGAAATGCATTATCTAACCATACCCGCCAGCCGGTGATATTTTCCGGCTGATAACGCAACAAACGACGGGCATCATCCAGATGGATCAGCGCGATCTGATCATCTACTGGCGAACCAACATCAAACAACGCCACTACATGAAACAGACGCTGCGATGGCACCCGCCCCATAGGCGTAAAACGGCTGCCTTCACTGACTAGCACCCGCACTTGATCACCTGGCATAACGCCGAGTTTTTGCGCCAGTGCACCGCCCAGGATGATATTAAATTTCCCGGCTACCAAACGTTCCAAGGCGGCATTACCCAGGGTTTGACGTAACAAATCCTGTTTCGGGTAGTTTTGCGGGTCTAACCCCTGTAACGCGATCGGCGCCAAACTACCCGGACTTTGCACCATGCCTTCTGTGGTAATAAAAGGTGCCGCCGCTTGCACATGCGGCAATTGCATAACAGTCGGTTGATATTGTTGCCAATTCGCCAATTGACCTGATTCAGTGGTGATCACCCCATGTGGAACCACACCTAAAATACGGTCCTTCAGCTGAGCCTCAAAGCCATTCATCACGGAGCTAACGACGATCAACGCCAGCACACCGATAGCAATTCCGAAGGTTGAAAATATGGAGATAAAAGAAGCAAATCGATTATCACCTCTGGCGCCAGCGTATCGCAGACCTATTGCCAGACTGACAGGTTGAAAAATGAGTGATTTCACGCTGTTTCCAAGCGTTGCGCAATCCAAGAGTTAGCGGATAATAAAGGTAAGACATCCACTCAACAAGGGGTTCTCCTTGAGCGAGCAATATTTTAGTGTGCATCACTGTTTAAGTATCAGTGTGATTCCAATGGAACAAGGTTTTGAATTGCCAGATCATGACACTTTTGAAGCTGAAATTCCGGAACCGTTCAAAATATCCAACACGATTGTGCAGCTGGATTTAAGCAATGCGCGGGCGTTACGCAGCATTAGTGATGATATTGGCTATCTGGTGGATGTCATTAACCAGCAATCGCGCAAATTAAATCTGATGATGACACATATTCTGATGCAGGATGATGACCCACAATATCGGCATCTGACTTTAAGTTTTGGCGGTAGTCAGCTGACTTTTCACACTTCATTAGCGTTGGAAAAAAATCAGCTATTACGCCTGAAAATTTTCGTCCGCGAAGAAGCCAGCGCCGTTTATTGTTACGGACGTGTCACGAATATCGTCACGGAAGATGATCGTTCTCTGGTCACCATCGAATATGCCTTAATTCGGGAAGATGACCGTGAATTATTGATCAGAGCCGGGATGCATGAGCAATCACGTCAGCTCAAAGAGCGGGCAGAAAAGAAATATCAACTAACCTGAAACTGACTAATGACCAATTACTTTTCCTTTTCATTGAATGCCAAAGCGAATCAACGTCTTACCTTTGGACAGTTAAATGGCAGTAGTCTTTCTCTGGCGATTGCTGAACTGGTAAAAACACAAGAGCATCCTGTTGTATTGGTGGTGCATGACACACCGACAGCCTTGTATTTAGAGCAGGAAATTAGCTTCCTGCTGGCAGAATCGACGATTCCGGTACGGCTGTTTCCTGACTGGGAAACCTTGCCTTACGATACATTTTCCCCGCATCAGGACATCATATCCCAGCGCATCGAAGCGCTTTACCATCTTCCGCGCATGAAAAAAGGGTTGCTGATCCTACCGGTCGCAACCTTGATGTTACGCACCGCACCATCGAGCTTTATTGATGGTCATAGCCTGTTGGTTAAACCCGGTGATAAGCTCGATCTGCACAATCTTCGTCGTCGCTTGGAGCATGCTGGTTACAATGCGGTCGAACAAGTACTGGAACACGGGGAATATGCCGCGCGTGGTTCTTTACTCGATCTATTCCCGATGGGCTCGTCACAGCCTTATCGTATTGATTTCTTCGATGATGAAGTCGATACCATCCGGGCATTTGATCCAGATACGCAGCGTTCTCACGATCCGGTAAAAGAAGTTCGGCTATTACCCGCGCACGAATTCCCGACGGATAAAAATGCCATTGAAGGCTTCCGTCAACGCTTTCGTGAACTATTCGATGCCAGCCGAGAACCTGGTTCGGTTTATCAGCAAGTCAGTAAGGGCATGTGGCCAGCGGGAATTGAATATTATCTGCCGCTGTTTTTTGAACAGACATCGACACTGCTGGATTATCTACCTGCATCCAGCTTGATCATGACAGTGGGAGATATTCAGCAAGCCAGTGAACAATTCTGGCAAGATGTGCAGCAACGCTATGAAGATCGTCGTTACGATTTAACGCGTCCGCTGTTATCACCAGCAACTTTGTATCTGCCGATAGATCAGTTATTCGGTGTGCTGAAAGAACGCACGCAGATCCACTGTCAGACACTGCCAACGGAAGAAAAAACCGGGCGCGTCAATCTGCCGGTCAATGCCCTGCCAGAATTAACCATTGAAGCCAAACAACAAGAACCGTTAGAAGCACTGCAACGCTTCTTGAGCCTATTCAATGGCCGAATATTGTTCTCGGTGGAATCAGAAGGTCGTCGTGAAGCATTACTGGAATTACTGACGCCACTACAGATCCAACTACCGATCCTGAGTTCATTTGATGCGTTCGCCAACGGCGCAGATCAATTTGCGATCATTGTCAGCCCGCTGGAACATGGCTTCATTCTGCCGCAAGCCAATGTGGCGCTGATCTGTGAAAACGATCTGTTTGGTCAGAAAGTTGTCCAACGCCGCCGTCGCGATAAAAAAGCCAGCGCTGGCAGCGATGCGATTGTTCGTAACCTGGCAGAGCTCACGATTGGACAACCCGTCGTGCACCTCGATCATGGTGTTGGTCGTTACGTCGGGCTGCAATCGCTGAATGCCGGTGGCATTGCCGCCGAATATCTCACGTTGGAATACGCCGGTGCAGACAAACTCTATGTGCCGGTAACCTCACTGCATCTCATCAGCCGTTATAGCGGTAGTGAAAATCCACCACTGCACAAACTCGGTGGTGAAGCCTGGCTGAAAGCACGGAAAAAAGCGGTCGAAAAAATTCGTGATGTGGCCGCAGAACTCTTGGATGTGTATGCCAAACGTGCCGCCCGACCGGGTCTGGCACTCCAGCACGATAAACAAGCCTACAGTAAGTTTGCAGCCGGATTCCCGTTTGAGGAAACGCCTGATCAGCTCAACGCTATTAATTCCGTACTCGGTGATATGTGCCAAGCCAAAGCCATGGATCGACTGGTCTGTGGTGATGTCGGCTTTGGTAAAACAGAAGTTGCAATGCGGGCCACCTTTGTTGCAGTACATGCCGGTAAACAGGTTGCGGTATTGGTTCCGACAACGCTGCTGGCACAACAACATTATGAAAACTTCCGTGATCGTTTTGCCAATTGGCCCGTCAATATCGAAGTCATGAGCCGCTTCAAAAGTACTAAAGAACAGAAAGTCGCGATGGAAGCGCTGGCGGAAGGTAAAATCGATATCATCATCGGCACTCACAAACTGCTTTCCGAAGATATCCGCTTTAAAGATCTTGGCTTGTTGGTTGTCGATGAAGAGCACCGTTTCGGTGTCCGTCAAAAAGAAAAGATCAAAGCTTTGCGTGCCGATGTCGACATCCTGACCCTGACCGCAACGCCGATCCCGCGCACGCTGAATATGGCATTATCCGGTATGCGTGATCTTTCCGTTATCGCCACTCCACCGGCTAAACGATTGGCAATTAAAACATTTGTCCGCCAGCACGATAAAGCGGTGGTGCGTGAAGCCATACTGCGTGAGTTAAAACGTGGTGGTCAGATCTATTATCTACACAACAATGTGGAAACCATCGAGCAAACGGCGACACAACTCAGTGAGCTGGTGCCAGAAGCTCGTATCGGTATTGCTCACGGCCAGATGCGGGAGCGTGAGCTGGAACGAGTGATGTCTGATTTTTATCATCAGCGTTACAACCTGTTAGTGTGTACCACGATTATTGAAACCGGCATCGACGTGCCCAGCGCCAATACTATCATCATGGATCGCGCCGATCATCTGGGTCTGGCGCAGTTACATCAGTTGCGTGGCCGTGTGGGGCGCTCGCACCATCAGGCGTATGCCTATCTGTTAACGCCGCATCCAAAACAGATGACCAAAGATGCTGTCAAACGACTGGAGGCCATTGAATCACTGGAAGATTTGGGCGCCGGTTTTGTACTGGCAACACATGATCTGGAGATCCGTGGTGCCGGTGAATTACTGGGTGATGAACAAAGTGGACAGATCGAATCCATTGGTTTCACGCTGTATATGGAAATGCTGGAACAAGCCGTTAATGCATTGAAAGAAGGTAAAGAACCGTCATTAGATCAACTGCTCTCCGACCATACGGATATCGAATTACGCGTACCGGCATTGTTACCGGACGATTATATTCCCGATGTTAATATGCGTCTGTCTATCTACAAACGTATCGCCAGTTGCAATACCCAGGAAGAGATCGATGAACTCAAAATTGAGTTAATTGATCGCTTTGGTTTGTTACCTCCGGCCGCACAAAATCTCATTCAGATCTCACGTTTCCGTCTGTTAGCCAAACCGCTTGGCCTCAAACGAATTGAAATTGCTGATCGCGGTGGTTTTATCGATTTTGCGCAGGATACCAAGGTCAATCCGATGTTTATCGTCAGTTTAATGCAAACACAACCGCGGTTATACCGTATGGATGGCCCTACTCGTCTGCGGTTTAATCTACCCAGTGACGATGCTAAAACGCGTTTCGCCTTGGTAGAACAGATCCTCGGCTCCTTTGCTAAAAACTGTATTTAGGCGCTTAAGCAGACGATATTCACTCAGATAAGTGGGTATCGTCTGATTCCATTGCAATAAACAACCACCATGATTTGCTGATAGTGATCCAGCAAGACTTTTCTGATACCCACCTTTCCTCTTTAGAACAACATCTAACATACTGAATAACATTCCACGTTAGTAATCAGCCTGTTGTGATCCGTTTATCAGGAAGGATGTCACCATGAAAATAGCGCACAAACTGTACTTTCTCATCGCAGTTGGTTTTTTTGGCTGTCTGCTGATAGGCGGTACATCGCTTATCAAAATGGCCAATATGAATGAAAACATCAGCTATATCACCGACAACAGTATTCCCAGTATCCGTAATTTGAATCAGATTGAAATTCATTTCCTCACTTTACGCACCTATGTCATCAGCCACATCACTTATAGCGAAGATGCTCGTGCAATGCGCAGTGCAGAGGAAAAATTACGTGAATTTGAAAAGCTGATCGATGAGGAAAAAGCCGTCATACAGACCAAAATGACAGAATATGAAACCAAATATGTCACGGATTCAGGAGATCTTGCGCTATTTCAGAAAATAAAAGTAGCGATGGGCAAATATCAGGAAACAGCTAAAAAAGTGATCGATATTTCTGCTACGTATGAGGCTAAACAAGCGCGTAGCGAATTAGCCAACCTGCAAGAGGTCGGTAAAGTAGTGACAACCTCACTGCAGGAAAGTATCGAACATAACAATCAAATTGCGGCTGGGGATAAGAAAAAAGGCGAAGAAAATTATGTCAGTGCTCGCTGGACAGTCATGCTCGCCTCGGCAGGGGTATTAGCATGTTTACTTGCACTTGGTTTATTGAGTGTAAGTCAGATCCGTCGTGGTGTGAGTGGTGCGCAACAGACTATTGCCCGCATAGAACAGTCTCTCGATTTTACGCTGCGCGCGGATGATAAAGGTAATGATGAAATCAGCCTGATGTTGCGTTCTTTTAATCACTTAATTTCTGGCATGCAACATAACCTGAAAGAACTATTACAGGGAGTGCATGCGGTCAATACCACTGCAGAAGAGTTACTGCAATCAGCCCATCAGGTTACTGAAAGTTCCCAAACACAAAGCGCCTCTTCTGCACAAATGGCTGCATCGGTAGAAGAGATGACCGTCAGTATTAATCAGGTCGCAGAACAAGCGGCCGATGCCAGCATTTGTACTTCTGATGCCGGTAAAAAAGCACAAAACGGGCAACGTGTTATTGATCAAACAGTAAATAATATTCATGCCATTGAAAATGCTGTTGATAACGCCGCTGGCGATATCGCCATGTTGGAAGAAAAAAGTCGTGAAATCGCATCCGTAATTAATGTCATTCGTGATGTTGCGGAACAAACCAATTTGTTGGCGC
This sequence comes from uncultured Tolumonas sp., assembly GCA_903931645.1. Lineage (GTDB taxonomy): Bacteria > Pseudomonadota > Gammaproteobacteria > Enterobacterales > Aeromonadaceae > Tolumonas. Next base: position 143 of record CAIZDF010000060.1, on the reverse strand, counting down.
TTAATGCCGCGATAGAAGCTGCGCGCGCTGGTGAACAAGGTCGTGGCTTTGCGGTGGTTGCCGATGAAGTACGTAGCCTGGCAGCCCGAACAGCCACTTCCACGGTAGAAATTGGAAAAATTATTTCTGCAATTCAAAGTGTC
>CAIZDF010000059.1 GCA_903931645.1 uncultured Tolumonas sp. | reverse complement strand
TATCTCTTTTATCAGGTTTTGCGAAATTACGCCGAAGGCTTATCACATACAGTCCCTGGTATGTGTATTGGTTTTGCCGGACTGTTGCTGAATATCCCGCTGAATTACTTGCTGATCTATGGTGTTTGGGGATTCCCAGAATTAGGTGGTGTAGGTTGTGGTTTCGCCTCTGCCGGGGCAATGTGGTTTATGGCCATCGCCATGACAGTGTATGTATTGAAATCACCGTCTTATCAGCAATGCCGTCTATTTCAGCATTATATTGGTTGGCAGTGGGACAGCATCCGACGTATTTTTAAACTCGGCGCCCCCATCGCCTTAGCCTTATTTTGTGAAGTCACTTTGTTTACGGTAGTCGCGCTACTTCTGGCACCGTTGGGCCCGGAAATTGTTGCCAGTCATCAAGTTGCGTTGAATTACTCATCACTGATTTTTATGTTACCACTCTCTTTAGGGTATGCAGTCACGATCCGCGTAGGTCATTCATTAGGCGAATTACAACCAAAACAGGCTAAGGTTGCTGTCATATGCGGTCTATTGGTTGGATTATCGATCACAGTGATGACGGCAAGTTCAACCATCTTGTTACGAACTTGGATTGCAACTCAATATACAGATGACCCAACGGTCATTACATTAGCGGCTCATTTGATTATTTTTGCCGCTATTTATCAATTTTCAGACACTATCCAAGCGATCTCTTCCGGCGCATTACGCGGCTTGAAAGACACCCGTGTCATCTTTTTGATTACACTGATTTCCTATTGGATGATTGGTATTCCTGTTGGCACCATCCTTGGATTGACTGATTGGGTTACACCACGAATGGGGCCACAAGGTTTTTGGTTAGGCATTATTTTGGGTCTGACAACCGCGGCTAGTATGCTGGCGCTCCGATTAAGGAAAACCTTACGTAAAACCCTGCAACAACAACCCGCTTAGTTAAAATGGCGAATGGTAAGTGCGACTTATATCACCATTCGCCACACTGAAACCGGTTTCATCTTTACAGTGAGAATCAATACCCCTAACGTTCGGAAAGCATTATTTATCCCCTATTTTCAGAGAGCAGCAGATGCAGAAAAAAGCCGTTATTTTTGATATGGATGGAGTATTGATCGATTCCGAGCCATTCTGGCAACAAGCACAAATCGATGTGCTGAAAGAGTTGGGAGTCGAAATTACTGTCGAAGAGTGCGAACAGACGATGGGACTACGAATTGATGCCCTTGTCGCGCATTGGTATGCCAAACACCGCTGGGAAGGCCCTGGGATTGAAGAAACAGCCAGCACCATTGTCGGTCGCGTAGCAAGCCATGTCATGTTGTCAGGCGTCGCGAAAGAAGGCGTTCTTGATGCATTGAAAATCATTGCTGATCAGGGATTAGCCATTGGCTTGGCAACCTCCTCCCCGATGGCATTGGTTAATGCAGTTTTAGCTCGTCTGGAAATCGGTCACTATTTCTCTATTTGCCATTCCGCTGAATTTGAAGAATACGGTAAACCACATCCTGCGGTTTATTTACAAACAGCCGTACAAATGGGTTTTCATCCTAAAGAGTGTGTTGCCATCGAAGATAGTTTTAACGGATTACTGGCAGCTAAAGCAGCGACCATGAAAACCATTGTAATACCGGAAGCTATCCAGGCCACCAACCCGCATTTTTCCATTGCCGATATTCGCTTATCCAGCCTACGCGAACTCACGGTTGAACATTTGGTATAGAAACCAAAAGTAGAAAAACAAAAAGCCCGCTAATTAAGCGGGCTTTCTTTTAGCATCAAGCGGAAAATATTAACCGCGACGCGCTTTCACAGCGGTAGCTAACTGACGTAACAGCACAGCAGTATCATCCCAACCGATACAGGCATCAGTGATACTCTGACCACAGACTAATTCCTGACCTTCCACCAGATCCTGACGGCCTTCAACCATGTGGCTTTCAACCATTACACCCATGATGTGGTGATCACCACCAGCGATCTGACCACAGACGTCTGTACAAACCTCCATCTGCTTTTTGAATTGCTTAGAGCTGTTAGCATGGCTGAAGTCGATCATCATTTTGGTTGGCAGACCTGATTTTTCCAGATCTTTCACTACAGCCGCGACATCTTTAGCACTGTAGTTTGGCTCTTTGCCACCACGTAGAATGATATGACAATCTTTATTACCTTCAGTGGTCACAATCGCTGAATGACCAAATTTGGT
>CAIZDF010000058.1 GCA_903931645.1 uncultured Tolumonas sp. | reverse complement strand
GGCAGTAGCCCAAGTGTTAGGGTTATCGCCAACACAGTGGCAGTTGAGCTTTCAATCACGGTTTGGCAAACAAAAATGGCTGGAACCTTATACCGATGTCACATTGCGACAATTACCTATACAAGGTAAAAAACGACTTTATGTCGTGTGCCCGGCTTTCAGTGTTGATTGTTTAGAAACGCTTGAGGAAATTGCGGTGGAAGGTAAAGATACTTTCCTGCAGGCAGGCGGGGAATATTATCACTATATTCCAGCCTTAAATGCTGATCCGGGTTATATGCAGACACTCGCTACATTGATTCGACGTTGGCAAAACAGCATCTTGAGTTAAAAATTTCAGTGCAGTCCACAGTATCCTAGTATTAACGCACTATAGTTATTCTGTGGCGGTTGATGAGTAAGGAGAAACGCAATGGATCTAAGTGCCTATCAACGAATGGATGCCAATATTTTACTTGGCATAGTGAATGAGAAACTGAGATTAGAGTGTGCTGATCTTGGTGAATTACTGTTGCGCTACGATATGGCGCAACAGCAGTTGAACAAAAGAATGTCTTCGATTGGTTATCATTACGATGAAATGACGAATCAATTCAAGGCCAACCACTGAAGCTGATTAATAGAAAACAAAGGCGATCATTCAGCGTCGCCTTTGTTTTATCCAATATTTTTATTGGATAAACAACCCGTAGATAGCAAACATCAGCGGCGCAATTAATGCGGTTAAAATTCCGCAAACCACTAACGCCAACGAAGAAAAGGCACCCTGCGTCACCCCTCGTTCATTAGCCGCAGATGTACCAACAGCATGAGAGCATGCCCCAATTGCCAAACCTTGGGCTTGCGGATCAGTCACGCCAAATAACTTGAGTAACGGGAACCCGATAATGGCGCCAAAAATTCCAACGATCACCACCACCGCAGCAGCAATGGAAGGGATCCCGCCTAAGCTCTCACTTACACTCATCGCCAGTGGCGTCGTAATAGAGCGCGTGGCGATACTGCGAGTAATTTGCTCTTCAATCCCTAAGCTTCGACAAATGACCATGCTGGTCAGAATACTGATCACGACCGACAGCGAGCAACAAATCAAAATCGGTTTTATCTTGTGTTTAATATGGATCACTTGCTGATACAGCGGTAATGCCAATGCCACCACTGCCGGTTTCAGTAACCAGTTAATGACCCAAGTGCCACTTTGAAAATCATTGAGCGGAAAATGCCCGAAATGCAGCAATGACATAAGCACGAGCATTGAGATCAGTAACGGATTCATGATCGGCAGCGGAAACCGCTGATACAGTTTACGGCTCAACCAGTAACAGAGAATGGTTAGGGGTAATGCGAGATAAAGCATCATTGATTCATCCTCTGGAACAGTCTGCCCACAATCAGCAAGATCAAACATAACCCGGCGAAAATATTCAGGGCAATGACACCAATCGCGTTCATGAATATATCGATGTAACCCAGTAACCCAACAGCGACTGGAATGAAGAGCAGCGCCATATGTTTCAGCAGCAGACTGGCACCTTTTTCAATCCAGTGTAATTTCACTAATTGCAGATTGAGCAAAACAAACAGGAATAGCAGTCCGAGGATACTGTCGGGAAAACGAAAGGGTAATAAAGCAGCTATCGCTTTACCGGCCTGCAGGCAGGCTAGAATTACCAGAAAATCACGTGCAATACGCAGTATCTGGAAGGATGAATTGCGGAAATCAGACATGAATGATCAGGATAAAATAGATTTGTGTCACATTTTATCACGAGCTGGTTGCAGGGGGCAGAAAAAAACAGACCCACCGAAGTGGGCCTGTTTACGATTTTATTTTAATGCTTCGTTGTGCACATCGAGCACAGCACGACCTGATGGATCAGCCAGTTCTTTAAACTTAGCATCCCATTCCAGAGCGGCTGGCGTAGAACATGCTACTGATTTACCGTATGGAACACACAGTGCAGCAGATTCCAGTGGGAAATGCTCTTCGAAAATAGAGCGGTAGTAATACGCTTCTTTGGTCAGTGGGGTGTTGATTGGGAAGCGATAAGCAGCAGCTTCCATCATCTGATCAGTGACTTCTGTTTCAACCAGCGCTTTCAGGCTGTCGATCCAAGAATAACCTACGCCATCAGAGAACTGTTCTTTTTGGCGCCATGCCACTTCTTTCGGCAGATAATGTTCGAAGGTTTCACGAACAATGTGTTTTTCGATCTTACCGTGACCACACATTTTATCTTTCGGATTCAGACGCATTGCAACGTCCATGAATTCTTTATCGAGGAATGGAACACGCGCTTCGACACCCCATGCTGCCATAGATTTATTGGCGCGCAGGCAATCGTACATATGCAGCTGGCTTAGCTTACGTACTGTTTCTTCATGGAATTCTTTCGCATTTGGTGCTTTATGGAAATAGAGGTAACCACCAAACAACTCATCAGCACCTTCACCAGACAGTACCATCTTGATGCCCATCGCTTTGATAACGCGCGCCATCAAATACATTGGGGTAGAAGCACGAATCGTGGTGACGTCATAAGTTTCAATGTGGTAAATCACATCACGGATCGCATCCAGCCCTTCCTGCACGGTAAACAGAATGTCGTGGTGAATTGTGCCCAATGCATCAGCTACTTTACGTGCAGCCGCTAAGTCGGGTGAACCGTTCAGACCAACTGCAAATGAGTGCAATTGTGGCCACCAGGCTTCGCTCTTACCATCGTCTTCAATTCGACGGGCAGCCAAACGTTTGGTAATAGCAGAAACGACAGAAGAATCCAGACCGCCAGACAGCAATACGCCGTAAGGTACGTCGCACATCAGCTGACGTTGAACAGCATCTTCCAGTGCGTCACGCAATGCCAGTTTGTCAGATGGATTGTTTTCAACAGCACTGAATTCCATCCAGTCACGGGTGTAGTAACGGGT
>CAIZDF010000057.1 GCA_903931645.1 uncultured Tolumonas sp. | reverse complement strand
GTCAGTTTCTCACGCTCTTTGGCAATCACCGCTTCTGGCGCTTTAGCAACAAAGGCTTCGTTGCCCAGCTTACCTTCGATACGGCCACACTCTTTTTCCAGCTTCTCGACTTCTTTCGCCAGACGCGCTAATTCTGCGTCTTTGTCGATGAGGCCCGCCATCGGAATCAACAGCTCGGTGTTACCGATCAGTTTCTTCACTGATAAAGATTCTGCGTCAGTAGCCGCCAGCACAGTGATGCTTTCCAGCTTGGCCAGTGATTTCAGGAACGCTTCGTTGTCTGCCGCACGTTGGCTGTCCACCGCATCGGCTTTCAGCAACACGGTCAACGGTACACTCGGCGCAACGTTCATCTCAGCACGGATGTTACGCACGCTGACAATGAACTGTTTCACCCATTCCTGATCCGCCAGCGCTGCTTCATCCAATTTCGCTGCATCAAACTCTGGGTAAGCTTGCAGCATCAATGTATCAGCATGAATGCCCGCCAGTGGAGCCACTGATTTCCAAATTGACTCGGTCATAAATGGCATGATCGGGTGCGCCAGACGCAGCAGACTTTCCAACACAGTCACCAGCGTATGACGCGTAGCGCGCTGCTCGGCTTCGCTACCCTGCCACAACACAGGTTTGGTCAGCTCTAAATACCAGTCACAGAACTGGTTCCAGATAAACTCATACAACACACCCGCCGCCTGGTCGAAGCGATAGGTATCCATCGCATGACGCAGCTCTTGAATGGTCAGTTGCAACTGTGAGGTGATCCAACGATCTGCCAAGCTGAACTGCATTTCACCACCAGCGAAACCGCAATCCTGCTCTTCGGTGTTCATCAGCACATAACGGCTAGCATTCCACAGCTTGTTACAGAAGTTACGGTAACCATCCAGACGTTTCATGTCCCAGTTGATGTCGCGACCGGTTGACGCCAGCGCGGCCAGCGTGAAACGCAATGCATCAGTGCCGTGTGCTTCAATGCCTTCCGGGAACTGCTTCTCGGTGCGCTTGCCGATCTTCTCCGCCAGTTGTGGCTGCATCATGTTGCCGGTACGTTTTTCCAGTAATTCTGGCAATGAGATACCATCGATCATATCCAATGGGTCAAGCACGTTACCCTTGGATTTCGACATCTTCTGGCCTTCTTCGTCACGGATCAGACCTGTCACATATACCGTCTTAAACGGCACTTGTGGCGTGCCATCTTCGTTTTTCACGAAATGCATGGTCATCATGATCATGCGGGCAACCCAGAAGAAAATAATGTCAAAGCCAGTCACCAACACATCTGTCGGGTGGAACATGTCCAACTCAGGTGTTTTTTCCGGCCAGCCCAGTGTCGAGAACGTCCACAATGCTGAGCTAAACCAGGTGTCCAGCACGTCATCATCCTGACGTAACGCAACATCAGCGGCTAAACCATTGTTCGCACGCACTTCCGCTTCATCACGACCAACATACACGTTACCGTTGTTGTCGTACCATGCCGGAATACGATGACCCCACCACAATTGACGGGAAATGCACCAGTCCTGAATATCACGCATCCAAGAGAAGTACATGTTTTCATACTGTTTTGGCACGAACTGAATACGGCCATCTTCCACCGCTTCAATCGCTGGTTTTGCCAGCACGTCCGCACGCACATACCACTGGTCGGTCAGCATCGGCTCGATCGGTACACCACCACGGTCGCCGTAAGGCTGCTGCAATACGTGATCTTTGATCTCGTCCATCAGACCTTTGGCTTCAAGTGCGGCGATGATCGCTTTACGCGCTGCATAACGCTCTAAACCCGCAAACTCAGCCGGCAATGCCGCCGGATACACATCGCTTGGGTTGCCTTTGCTGTCATACACTTCCGCTTCCGCACGAATGTGTGCATCCAGCGTGAAGATATTGATCATCGGCAGGTGTTGACGTTTACCGACTTCGTTATCGTTGAAATCGTGCGCTGGCGTGATCTTCACACAACCAGTGCCTTTTTCCATATCGGCATGTTCATCAGCCACGATTGGAATACGACGGCCCACCAGCGGCAGTTCGATAAATTTGCCGATCAGCGCCTTGTAACGCGGATCTTCCGGGTTCACCGCTACTGCAGTGTCACCCAGCATAGTTTCCGGACGGGTGGTTGCCACGATCAGGTAGT
>CAIZDF010000056.1 GCA_903931645.1 uncultured Tolumonas sp. | reverse complement strand
CTGCTAAGAATAAGGATAATGCATTATTTAGAATTCCATCCTGTCTTAAATGCAGTCATTTTATGGACAGACCAGCATTTTGTTGGAAATGATACCGGTTGTATTACTTGCGACAATTTCCCTTGTTCGGATAAAAAAAACTAATCCATCGCATTGGGCCTATAAATTAATATCGTTAGCAGTGAATCGCTGTTTTCGCTACGCTAATCACAGTTTTCTGACATACTTGTTTCATCTATATCTAGGCCCGTATTGCACTATGGATCATCTCTCTTTTTCTGTTTATCTGAAGTTTTTTATTGGTCTTACCGCCATTATTAATCCATTGGGATTGTTGCCTGTATTCGTGAGTCTGACCAGTCAGCAAACACCACAGGAACGCTTACGGACGAATACCACCGCTAATTTTGCGGTGATGGTCATTCTCTGGGTTTCGATGTTTTTCGGTCAATTAATTCTGGATCTGTTCGGTATCTCGATCGCCTCTTTCCGTATCGCTGGCGGCTCTTTGATTGTGTTGATCGCCTGGTCAATGCTGCAGGGTAAATTGGGCGAAGTTCGGCATAACAAAGAAGAAAAGGGTGATACGTTGGCCAAAGAGTCTATTGCGGTGGTACCACTGGCGTTACCACTGATGGCCGGGCCGGGAGCAATCAGCTCGACCATTGTTTATTCATCGCAGTTTAATTCAGCCCAGCAGTTGATGGGTATGAGTCTAGTGGTCGTATTGTTCTGTTTTACTTCCTGGTTGATTTTCCGTGCTGCGCCCTTGTTGTTTCGTCTGATGGGGCGTACTGGGATCAACGTAGTAACACGTATTATGGGGCTGATCATGATGTCTTTGGGCATTGAAATTATGGTGGCTGGTATTAAGCATATGTTCCCTGTGCTGGCATAAAACATCGTGCTTAGTTAGGTAACCAACGGTATAACAAGTTGAAAACGCATTACTTGGTAAGTGTTTATTAGCATAGGAAAAAGAGTTTTCGGCGAGTATATTTAACATTTTGATTACATGAAGAGCTGAAAATGAACGATGCGAAACGCGATCCGAAAGGTGATCTGATCATCCGCACCCAAGCGATGCCTGCTGACACCAATCAGAACGGTGATATTTTTGGTGGTTGGATCATGTCTCAAATGGATTTAGCTGGCGGCATGTTAGCTACTGAAATTGCACGGGGACGAATTGCAACGGTTGCGGTTGAAGCGATGACCTTTCATCAACCGGTAAAAGTGGGCGATGCTGTATGTGTACACGGTGAATGTACACGGATAGGAAATACTTCTATTACCATCAAGCTTGAGGTTTGGATCAAACCGTTGCTGCGTTCAGAACGTTATGACCGCCATTGTGTCACCGAAGCGGTATTTACTTATGTGGCTATCGATGACACAGGGCATCCTCGTCTGGTTCCTAAAGATTAGAACGAATGCAGTCAGGTTTCGGATTTAATCTCTTCGGTTCTTACTCGCAAAGCACCTTTGCCTAATTGAATATTTAACTGCTCTCCGGGAGTTACCTGGGAATATTCATGGATCAACTTACCACTCATATTGGTAGTCACTGAATAACCCCGGGCTAACACTTGCAGCGGACTCAGTGCCTGTAGCTGTCCACTTAACTGTGCCAGTTGTTGTTGGCTGGCTTGTTGCCGATTTTGTATCGCCTTGAGCAAGCGTTGTTGCAGAAATTCATGTTGCTGCTTCAGCGTTGATAAATGTCGCGCTGGTGATGCTTGCTGCAAACGTTGAGTTTGCTCTGCGTAATGGCGCGATGAGTTATTTAACTGTTGCTTCATTACGCGTTCTAAACGCCATTGCAACTCATCCTGCCGCTGCATTTTTTGTTGTAACTGATATTGCGGATTTTGTGCCGCCAAGCGCGATTGTTGCTGTTGCCAACGTAATACATAACGTTGTTGTTGCAACAAGATCGCTTGTTTCAGGCGTTGTATAAATTGCGTTAAACGATGCAGTTGTTGCTGTTGATCCCGGCTGACTAACTCCGCTGCAGCAGATGGGGTCGGGGCGCGGAGATCTGCAGCGAAATCAGCCAGCGTAACATCCGTTTCATGACCGACCGCACTGACAATAGGGATCGGGCTGCTGGCTATTGCACGCACTACGCGCTCATCGTTAAAACACCAGAGATCTTCCAGCGAACCACCACCGCGACCGATGATCAATAAATCACATTCATCCCGTCGCCAGGCGGTTTCTAACGCAGCCAGCAGTGCTGGAACCGCACTTTCACCCTGTACGGCGCTGGGATATAAAATCACCGGTAAGGATGGATCTCGTCGGGCCAGTATCGTCAACATATCGTGCACAGCCGCGCCGGTTGGAGAGGTGATAATGCCGATCTGTTTTGGTTGCGCAGGGAGGGGGCGTTTACGGCTTGGCGCAAATAATCCTTCCGCTGTCAGCTGGGCTTTTAAGGCTTCCAGTTTCATCTGCAACAGCCCATCACCAGCCGGTTGCATTTTCTCTACAATCAGCTGGTAATCGCCTCGTGCTTCATACAAAGAGAGTTGCCCTTGTACGAGGATCTGTTGGCCATTCTGTGGTCGAAAACTGACACGTCGGTTTTGCCCTTTGAACATGGCGGCTTTAACTTGTGCCTGAGAATCTTTCAGTGTGAAGTACCAATGACCAGAGCTGTGCTGTACCAGATTAGAGATTTCGGCCGTCAGCCAAACGAGCCCCATTTCCTGTTCCAATAAGAGACGAACAACGGTATTCAACCGGCTGACGGTGTAGATAATAGGTTGTGATATAGCCACGGATTCGCTCTTAATTTGCTGGAACAGGCGCTAATAATAACAATGACCTGCATGCTTCGCGAAAAAAAATGTGATTTAAAACGCAAAAATGCTTTACCAACCCCTATGAAGTGCCTAAAATCTCGCTGCAATATTTTACCCACCCCCTTTCATACATTAACGGTGAGATGTTGCCATGTTACGCATAGCCAAAGAAGCACTGACTTTTGACGACGTTCTGTTAGTCCCTGCTCATTCAATCGTTCTTCCTAATACCGCAGATCTGCGCACTCATCTGACAAAAGATATCGTGCTGAACATTCCTATGGCTTCCGCTGCAATGGATACCGTAACCGGTGCTCGTTTAGCGATTGCGCTGGCTCAGGAAGGTGGTCTCGGTTTCATCCATAAAAACATGTCTATCGAACAGCAGGCGGACAAAGTTCGTCGCGTTAAAAAGTTCGAAAGTGGCATCGTGACCGATCCGGTAACTGTTCGCCCAGACATGACTATTGCTCAGATCAAAGAGCTGACCTTCATGAGCGGTTTTGGTGGTTTTCCGGTTGTGGACACTGACGGTTCACTGATGGGTATCATCACGGGTCGTGACGTTCGTTTCGTGACCGATCTGAACATGCTGGTGCATGAAGTGATGACGCCGAAAGCGCGTCTGGTCACTGTGCATGAAAATGCCTCGCGTGAAGTGGTTCAGGCGTTGATGCAAAAACACCGCATCGAGAAAGTGCTGATCGTTAACGACGATTTCAAACTGACCGGTATGATCACGGTTAAAGATTTCCAGAAAGCAGAAAGCAAACCGAACGCGTGTAAAGATGCGATGGGTCGTTTACGTGTTGGTGCTGCTGTGGGTGCGGGTGCTGGTAACGAAGAGCGTGTTGCTGCGCTGGTGGCTGCCGGTGTTGACGTGCTGCTGATTGACTCTTCACATGGTCATTCACAAGGCGTATTGGATCGTATTCGCGACACACGTAAAGAATATCCAAACCTGCAGATCGTCGGTGGTAACGTGGCGACAGCGAAAGGTGCAGAAGCACTGGTTGAAGCAGGTGTGAGTGCTGTTAAGGTCGGTATCGGCCCAGGCTCTATTTGTACAACTCGTATCGTCAACGGTTGTGGTGTGCCACAAATCACCGCTATCTCTGATGCCGCTGGCGCATTGGAAGGTTCAGGTATTCCGGTTATCGCTGACGGTGGTATCCGCTTCTCTGGCGATATCGCGAAATCTATCGCGGCAGGTGCTAGTCTGGTGATGGTTGGTTCTATGTTCGCAGGTACTGAAGAGTCTCCAGGCGAAATTGAACTGTACCAAGGCCGTTCATTTAAATCTTACCGTGGTATGGGTTCATTAGGCGCGATGTCTAAAGGTTCTTCTGACCGTTATTTCCAGTCAGACAATGCAGCCGATAAGCTGGTTCCAGAAGGTATCGAAGGCCGTGTTCCTTACAAAGGCTGGTTAAAAGAGATCATCCATCAACAAATGGGTGGTTTACGCTCTGCCATGGGCCTCACTGGTAGTGCTACAATAGAAGACTTGCGTACTAAGGCCGAATTCGTGAAGATCAGTGGTGCAGGGATCCAGGAATCCCACGTCCACGATGTGACGATTACGAAAGAAGCCCCGAACTATCGCATGGGCTAAATTGACAGACAGTCAGGGCGCATAGCGCCCTGATTTATTTCATACAAGATCTGATTGATTCTTGTATTGGCCTCTCCTTAATGATGATTAGGACGACCATGAGCAAAAATATTCACGAACACCGTATTCTGATCCTGGACTTCGGTTCGCAATATACTCAGCTGATTGCACGTCGTGTGCGTGAAATCGGTGTGTATTGCGAATTGTGGGCTTGGGATGTTACTGAAGAACAGATCCGCGAATTCAAACCGAACGGGATCATTCTGTCTGGCGGCCCTGAGTCAGTCACTGAAACTGACAGCCCGCGCGCACCGGAATATGTGTTTAACGCTGGTGTTCCTGTTTTGGGTGTTTGCTACGGCATGCAGACCATGGCTGAACAGCTGGGCGGCAGTGTAGAAAGCTCAGACAAACGTGAGTTTGGTTACGCGAAAGTACAGCTGGTAAAAGACAGCGAGCTGTTCCACAACATCGAAGACGCGATTGCAGAAAATGGCCGTCCAGAACTGGATGTGTGGATGAGCCACGGTGATAAAGTTGCCACTATTCCTGCTGGTTTTGAAACCATTGCTGCGACACCAACTTGCCCGCATGCCGCGATGGCGAATGAAGCAAAACGCTTCTATGGTGTGCAATTCCACCCTGAAGTAACACACACCAAACAAGGCGCCCGCATGCTGGAGCGTTTTGTGAAAGAAGTTTGTAAGTGTGATGCTTTGTGGACTCCGGCCACTATTATCGAAGATGCGATTGCTCGTATCAAAGAACAGGTTGGTGACGATGAAGTGATCCTGGGTCTGTCTGGTGGTGTGGATTCATCAGTTGTCGCGATGCTGATCCATCGTGCGATTGGTAAGAAACTGACTTGCGTATTTGTCGATAACGGCCTGCTGCGTCTGCATGAAGGCCAGCAAGTAATGGAAATGTTTGGCGACCATTTTGGGCTGAACATTATCAAGGTGGATGCGGAAGAGCGTTTCCTGTCTGCGCTGAAAGGCATTGCTGATCCTGAGCTGAAACGTAAAGCAATCGGTCGTGTGTTTGTTGAAGTGTTCGATGATGAATCGAAAAAACTGAAAAATGCCAAATGGCTGGCTCAGGGCACTATTTACCCTGACGTGATTGAATCTGCGGCGTCTAAAACCGGTAAAGCGCATGTGATCAAATCACATCATAACGTAGGCGGTCTGCCTGACGATATGAAGATGGGCTTGGTTGAGCCACTGCGTGAACTGTTTAAAGATGAAGTTCGCCGTGTTGGTTTAGAGCTGGGTCTGCCGTACAACATGCTGTACCGTCATCCGTTCCCAGGCCCTGGCTTAGGTGTTCGTGTGCTGGGTGAAGTGAAGAAAGAGTATTGCGACTTACTGCGTCGTGCCGATGCTATCTTCATCGAAGAACTGCACAAAGCTGAGTTGTATCACAAGGTCAGTCAAGCATTCACCGTATTCCTGCCGGTTCGTTCTGTCGGTGTTATGGGCGATGGTCGTAAATATGACTGGGTTGTTTCACTGCGTGCGGTAGAAACAATCGATTTCATGACCGCGCATTGGGCTCACTTGCCTTATGAGTTCTTAGGTCATGTATCAAACCGCATTATCAACGAAGTGAACGGCATCAGCCGCGTGGTTTACGATATTTCTGGTAAGCCGCCAGCAACGATCGAGTGGGAATAGTAAACGTCTGTTTACTGATGTCTACAGGCATCTATCTATTGAATCTAAGCCCCTAATTTTAGGGGCTTTTTTGTTTCTGGTTGTCTACAGGGTAATATGTGAAGCTCCGATTTTCACGCGGTATTTTGGACGGTATTGAACTTTTCATCTGATTTTTGTGTGCTATCTTTACCGTCATCGCTGACGGTATTTTTATTTCTATGCTCACAGACACTAAGTTAAAAAATCTTAAACCTAAGGAAAAACTCTACAAAGTTGTCGATCGAGACGGCTTATATGTAGCTGTTAGCATCAAAGGTACGGTTTCATTTCGATATGATTACCGAATTAATGGTCGTAGGGAGACCTTAACGATCGGAAAGTATGGTTCTGACGGTATTGGCCTGGCCGATGCAAGAGATAAATTAATTGAAGCAAAAAAGCTAATTTCTCAAGGTATTTCACCAGCTTGTGAAAAGAGTGACGGTAAAAAGAAACTCAAAGAAGAACTTACTTTTGGGGAATATACCGACAAATGGCTTACTTCGCTAAAGGTTGCAGAGAGTACATTTGATCTAAAACGGGGCGTTATCAAAAGGGAGATCTTACCGGCCTTTAGTAATAAGCTATTGAAAGAAATTACCACTGAGAGCGTTCTGGCGCATTGTGAGAGAATACGTGATAGAGGTGCGCCTTCTACCGCGCTGCAAGTGCGCGAAATCATGAGTAGCGTATTCAGGTTCGCAAATGGTATTGGAGTTCGTATTGAGAACCCAGTTGAATTGATTCGCGCATCAAACATTGCAACTTTTAAGGCAAGAGAGCGATGTTTGTCTCCTGAAGAAGTCGGTATTTTATCTAGATATCTTGAACGGGTTGGTTCTATCCCAACAATTAAACTTGCTGTTAGATTTATTTTGCTGACGATGGTTCGTAAATCAGAATTATTGCATGCTAAATGGGATGAAATCAGTTTTGAAAATGCAACTTGGACCATTCCTGCAAACAGAATGAAAGCAGGTCGTCCGCATGTTGTTTATTTATCAAGACAAGCACTGGATATCTTGGTGGCTTTTAACACATGCTCTGGTTATTCTGATTACTTATTACCATCAAATAATCAGTCTTCCCAAAAGACCATGTCTCAGGCTACATTAAATCGTGTTATTGATGCCGCAGTGAAATTAGCACAAGAGGCAGGAGAGAAAATAGAGAAAGTATCAGTCCATGATCTTAGACGAACAGCTTCAACATTACTGCATGAAGCTGGTTTTAATAGTGATTGGATCGAGAAATGTTTGGCGCATGAACAGCGTGGTGTTCGAGCTGTTTATAATAAGGCTGAATATGCTGAGCAGCGCAGAGATATGCTTCAACAATGGGCTGATATGGTCGATTATTGGATAACGAAATAGCTATTAGATAATATTTATAGAATATGATACCTCTCTTGAACATTTTAAGGGTGTCATATCTTAATTAAGATTAAAATTAACTATTTCTATAGTTAATTATTCACAATTATTATTGAATTCATTATCAATTAAGTATTCAATCATTTTATTTAGCTTCATGTTTCTTTTCTCTGAAAGTTGGTCAAGTTTTTCTTT
>CAIZDF010000055.1 GCA_903931645.1 uncultured Tolumonas sp. | reverse complement strand
CTTTCCTGGGAGTTAAACCGTGTTAAATCGGTATCCTCTGTGGAAGTATCTGATGGTGGCCCTCGTGGTCATCATCGGTACACTTTATTCCGCACCTAATCTTTACGGCGAAGATCCTGCATTGCAGGTTTCAGCGATTCGTGGTCACGATGTCAAAGCTGAAACCATGGATTTAGTTAAAAAATCGCTGGATGACGCCAAAATTTCTATTAAAAGCGCCGTACTGGAAAATAGCCAGATACTGGTTCGCTTCAATAACACTGATGATCAGCTGCATGCTAAAGAGTTGGTTACACAAGCACTGGGCGACAAATTTATCACTGCGTTGAATCTGGCTCCGTCTACACCCAAATGGTTACGCTCGATTGGTGCCGGTCCATTGAAGCTGGGTCTCGACTTACGTGGCGGTGTTCATTTCCTGATGGAAGTGGATATGGATGAAGCGGTTAACAAGGCACAGGAACAGCTGGTACAGGATTTCCGTACCGAATTGCGTGAAGACAATATTCGCTATTCCGGTGTTCGTCGTGCTGGTAGTGAAGTTGTCGTAGCTTTCCGTGATACAGATACACAGCAAAAAGCATTAGCTCATCTGCGTAAACGTCATGCAGACATCACGCTGGTTGATTCAGAAGACAAAGGTCAGTTCTGGATCAAAGCATCAATGTCTGAAAAGAAACTGAAAGCTATCAGTGAAGACGCGCTGGAACAGAACATCACCATCATTCGTAATCGTGTGAATGAACTAGGTGTGGCTGAACCGCTGGTGCAACGTCAAGGCGCTGCTCGTATTGTTGTTGAGCTGCCTGGTATCCAAGACACTGCCCGTGCGAAAGAAATTCTGGGGGCAACTGCAACATTAGAATTCCGTCTGGTTGATGAGAATGCGGATGCATCTGCCGCAGTGAACGGCCAAGTTCCAGCGAATTCACAGTTGTTTTACGACCGGAATGGCCGTCCTGTTGTTCTGCAAAAACGTATTATCCTGACCGGGGATCATATTACAGGTTCTTCTTCTGGTGTTGATGAATACAGCCGTCCGCAAGTAAGTATTAAACTTGATGGGGTAGGCGGGAACCGTATGTCGATGGCGACGAAAGACAGCATTGGTAAAGCCATGGCGTCAGTATTTATCGAATACAAGCCAGTTGGTGAACCGGGTGCGGATGGTAAGCGTCGTATCGAAAAACATGAAGAAGTCATCAACGTAGCGACTATCCAATCTCGTCTGGGTAGTGATTTCCGTATTACCGGTATCGACAATACTCAGGAAGCACACAATTTATCGTTGTTGTTGCGTTCAGGTGCGTTGACTGCGCCGATCCAAATCGTTGAAGAACGTACTATCGGCCCAAGCATGGGCCAAGCCAATATTGACAGTGGTTTATCGGCATTAGGCATGGGGATGTTGATCCTCGTGGTCTTTATGGCGATTTACTACAAGCTGTTCGGTATGGTGGCCAATATTGCACTGATGTTTAACGTGGTCTTACTGGTCGGTGTAATGTCGATGATCCCTGGGGCGACAATGACATTGCCTGGTATCGCAGGGATTGTGTTAACACTCGGTATGGCAGTCGATGCGAACGTTCTGATCTACGAACGTATTCGTGAAGAGTTACGTGCTGGCCGTGGTGTACAGCAAGCCATCCATCTTGGCTATGAACGTGCGTTCTCGACCATTGCTGACTCTAACGTGACAACGTTAATCACAGCATTGATTTTGTTTGCGGTGGGAACGGGTGCTGTTCGTGGTTTCGCATTAGTATTGATGATCGGTATTCTTTGCTCTATGTTCACTGCGATCACGGGTAGCCGTGCGATTGTTAACCTCATCTGGGGTGGTCGCAAAGTGAATAAGTTATCGATTTAAGGGGATAGTCATGTTTCAGCTATTAAAACCGGGACACACCATTCCCTTTATGAAAGTGGCTTTACCGGCCACTATCTTCTCTGGCATTTTGATCCTGTTGTCTATCTTTACGATTGCGACAAAAGGGTTTAACTGGGGGCTGGATTTTACTGGTGGTACCATTGCGGAATTGAAATTCAGTACACCAGCGGTGTTGGATGATGTTCGTTCTTCATTGACCAAACAAGGTTTAGACGGTGCAT
>CAIZDF010000054.1 GCA_903931645.1 uncultured Tolumonas sp. | reverse complement strand
GTAGCACAATTTGTTCTTGGCCTTTTTTATCTTCAAAACGCAGCTCGTTGAAACCACAGTCATCAGGGCTGGAACAGGTGCGAAAACCACTTTGTGACTGGTTGGCTGGATATTGAATGGGTGGTGCATTCACGGCATTGTGCACACAGCCGATGACATAAGGGCGATCAATGTCATGTTCTAAAAAAGCCACGATCACTTCCTGACCAACACGAGGCAGGAATTGCTGACCGTAATTAGCGCCAGCCCAGCCTTGGGCAACTCGCAACCAGCAACTGGTTTTTTCATCGCGACGGTTTTCCCGATCCCAATGAAATTGCACTTTAATGCGGCCATATTCATCGGTATAAATTTTCTGATCCTCTGGGCCAGTCACCAGTGCGGTTTGAAAACCACTGGGTTGTGGTTTTTCATGTGTGCAGGGCAGTGCGAACGGTGCATTTTTATGATGCAGCATCACTTGGTTTTGATAGTGGCTGCGACCTTCGGTTAACTCTTTTAAGACCTGTGGTTGCGCGCCTATATGTTGAATAGAGACCACTAGCCACATCAGATTTAATTCAGGCTGTGGGTGCTCGGTCACTGGCAGGAAGCTGCCGGGGTAGATATTTCGTACATTACTGCGGGCAAAAATACGCTGACGTTCGTGTTGTTGCTGAGCGAGCATCAAACTGGCTTTGCTTGCTGCTTGTGACTGAGCATCCTGTTGTGTGCTGTACTGATACCATTCATGTCTGGCATGTGAGGTATTACCGGTGAGATCAAATCGAGGGCGGGTGAAATCATATTCGTTCACAGTGGATTGATCTGCAGTGGCGGTGAATTGCCAGTCGAATTGGGTCAGGACGGGATGGTCGGGGTTCTGCCCTGAGTCGGGTTGATAATGGACCGGATCAACCTTAGGACAATGTTCCTGACCATCGACAAACACCATCGTATGCTGGTCTGCGCTGTGTTCAAAATAGTAGAACAGGCCATGCCATTCACATAATCGCTGTAAGAAGTGCAGATCGGTTTCACCGTATTGTACGCAGTAGGTGAGCAATGGCTGTGCGCGAGTGGTTTGCACGCGTAGTGCGGCGGGGTTTAACCCTGCTTGTTGCCAGATCTGTTGAATAATGTCGGTGACAGATTGCTGCTGGAATATTCGCTGGTCGGTGCGGTAATGCAGCAATTCTGCTTGTGGTGCAAGCTGAAATCGGTAGTGATGATGGTGATTATGGTGATTATCAGTTTTGATATGACCAACACTCAGCACGATGCCATGGATAAAACGTGGCTGCGGTCTGGTTTGTAAAGTCAGACACGCGGTTTGATGCTGCAATGCCATGATATATAACGCATCTGAATCACAGACCACATCAATTTCAAAACGGTAGTTGTGTCCTAATGCTTCTTCGCCGGAAAAGCGTAATACACCTAATTCTTCACTGCAGCCATCGACGGTGAACAAAAACTGCGCTTCGTTTGCAGAAAAGAACCACATGCATCAACCCTTTCAAATAACTAATTGATAAAAACTCGTCGAGAAAAAAGACACCGCATTCCTAAGGGAATGCAGTGTGGTTTGCATAGTAATTTACTGGTTACGTAATTAAGCCGAAACCGGTGAACGCCAGTCATCAGAGCCAGAAGTACCTGATACTTCGTGTGTCCATTTAATGGCACGATAAGTCATATAGATGTCTTCCAGATGGGTGAAATGAGCCAGAGAAGGATCTTGGCAATTTGGCATGCGCGCTTGTACATCGACCACGATGGCATCGGTTAGTTCGGTAGTGAAATAATGCTCCTGCGTACCCGCTGCAGAGGTACGGTACCATTTGATTTTCACGCTGGGCAGACGTTCACCGGAAGTTAGAGAGTTATAAATCAGCGGTGAACATTTATCGAAAACTTTACTAATTTTGACCGGTTTATGTACACGTTGACCGGATGGTTGACCTGATTGTGGATCGCGGGGTAAGACTACCTGATGTTCAACACCCTGCACCATGACTTCATCTTCGTGGCCTTCCTGATAGATATTGCCGACAGAGGCTTCCGTAAATGTCCCAGCCGTGATCAGACCCTGTTTTTCACCGTTAATCGTCATATACGCGGGAGTTGGCATGTTTGTGCTCCTAATTATTGTTCGATGCCGGAATTGGCATTCGGCACAGATAGAGCAGGGAACATGCCAGCGGGGGGGGGATAATTTAACTTATTGATAAATAATGATTTATCTATTTATTTCGGTGTAAGAGCACTAGCAGTAAAACGAATATGAGCATTAAAATGGGATAGGAGTTTCAGCTAACTATCTGTTATTAAAGATATTAGCCATTGTGCGCAGAAGTTGTGGCAGGGTGCAATTTTTTGCGTCAATAACAGAGGGCGTTGAGTCTATCTCATTCCCTCTGTTATTTCTGTCAGGCTTATTTAGGCTTTTTCTTATAACCACTCAGCATGGCATGTACCAAGTTTTCACGGGTCAGATGGCTGACCAGTACCACGGCAGTAATATGAATACCGGCACCTAACATGGTCAGATTGGCAAAAAACTCATGTACACCGCCCCAATCAATAAAATCGGTGGCTGAAGCGACGGCGGCTTGCCAACCGTCGAAAGCATCGCCAAGGGTTGATAACCAACCAGTCAGGCCAGTCAATAATAAGCCACTCAGTAAGCAGATGATCATGACCGCACCGGCCGGATTATGCCCTTCGTAATACGGATGTTCACCACGCAACATCGCTCGCATGTAGGTCTTAAATTCAGCCAGATTCGGAATGAAATTTTTGAAACGGGCATTTTTAGAGCCGATGACTCCCCAGACCAAACGTGCCAGCACAAAACCAATCACAATGTAACCAGCATAACGGTGCAGAGTATTACCGCGTGCAAATGGCATACCTCGATCGGACAACAGATAGTTGCAGAAAAACAGGGTGACGACAGTCCAATGGAATATACGTACAAACGCATCCCATACTTTGACTTTTTCGGATGAAAATTCCATCGATTACTCCTTTACGGATGAAAGAGCTGACTTATTTTTCTAAGTAGATAGTGATTAAGTTAACAGAGTTGGATTAATTTTTCATTAATCCGATTCGGCTGAATACTTGCTCACAAAATGACCATAGTGGTTGCAGATTGACTGCGTTAGTATAGACAACAGGCCAGTAGTAATGAGGTTGTAACATGAAATTCAAGTTCGGCATTTTGGTTGGTTTACTTGTTTGTGGGCAGGTAGTTCAGGCGGAAGAGGACAACGCTTCACCATTGTTGAAGATTGTTCATTCGCAGGTAAATTATCAGTTAAATGCCGATGGCTCTTATACCAAAACGGAAGAGCAGATCATCCAGCCGCTGACGAAAGAAGGGGTGGAGATGATCGCCAGTGATAGTTTGGGTTTTAGCAGTAAACGGGAACAATTTACTGCGATCCATGCTTACACCCAAAAAGCGGATGGTCGGAAACTTATAGTAAGTGAAGATAAGATCTTCACTCAGGAAGATCCAGCGGCACAAGGTGCACCGCAATATTCCGATTATAAATATCGCTCGTTTGCTTACCCTGACGTCGAGGTAGGTGATCAGGTTGTATTGCAATCAACCCTCAAAGTCACAGAAGGCTCATTTAAAAATCATTTTACGGAAACGGAATCGGTGAATCCTGCGGTGGTGGTTGATCTGGCGGAAGTCTCATTGTCACAACCAGTCAGCATGCCTGCATTGAAGTTGGATGTCCGCGGCTGGCAAGCCAGCAAAGTAGTGGAAAAAGAGGGTCAGCGTCATTATTACTGGAGCTATCGCCAACCGAAAGCAATCCAAATCCACGGTGATGATTATGTTTCTGCGATGGATTATGCCCCGTTGATCGTGATGAGTTCTTTTGCTGACTGGAAACAGCTGGCCGCTGCTTACCATCAAGGCTCAGTTGATAAAGCACTGCCTACCGAGTCAATTCGTCAACTGGCTGACAAAATTACTGCCGGTAAAACGAAACGCGATGATCAGGCAAAAGCATTGTATGACTGGGTTCGGGTCAATATTCGTTACGTGGGGATCTGGCTGGGTAACGGTGGGATAGTGCCGCATAAGGCCGAAGATATTCTGCAAAATCGTTATGGTGACTGTAAAGATAAGGCCACCTTGTTACAGGCGTTGCTGGCGGCGAAAGATATTCCTAGTCAGCAGGTGTTGATCAATTTGGGTAGCAGTTTTTATCGCGCTAAAGTGGCCAATTCAGTGAGTTTTAATCATGCCATTTTATATGTGCCGGAGTTGAAAACGTATTTGGATGCCACGGCTGAGTTGATCCCATTTGGTTCACTGCCTTTTGATGATAGTGGCAAACCGGTATTGCGTGAGGACGGTACTTTAGCGACTACACCACTGACCGCCGCACAAAGTGATGCGTTACGGATTTCCAGTAATCTGGAGCTGAACAGTGAAGGCAAGTGGACCGGTAAAACGCAGATCCAGGCGTTAGGCTCCTATAATCTGGCATTGCGCGGTATGGTGCTGGGGATTGATCCGCATCGTGAAGATCAATTTGTGAAACAGCACCTGCGGTTTGGTTTGCAGCGCGGCAGTGGTACGTTACACAAAACAGATCCTTATGCGTTGAATGACTCTTACCAAATCAGCTCCGATTATCGTTTAAGCAACCATATGCCGATGAAACAATACGGTGCGTTCCCGGTGCCAGCTGGTTTTGCAGCGCCGACCAATCTGGTTGATTATCTGTATTTGACCGAGGCGCCAATGCGGAAGTTGAATCGGGTATGCCATCCATCCAGTGTGATTGAGGAAACTACGATCCGCTTACCGGATAATCTGAAAGTGCAGTTCTTACCGCAGGATCAGGATATTGCCCGTGGTCGTTTCCACTACATGGCAAAATATAAACAGCAAGGCAATCAAATCAAAGTCGTTCGTCAAGCGTTGGATACCGGTAAAGTCGGTGTGTGTATACCGGATGAAGTCGCGCAACTGCATGAAATTGCGCAGGTGTTAAGTGAAGATCTGAATGCTCAGATTGGTTATCAACCGGTTACGCAAAAACAGGGATGAGGAAGAAAAAGCCACCATCGGTGGCTTTTTCTTTAACCGTTAACAAGTTGATGCTGAAACTCATCGACACAACGCCGCGCCAGATCGACAAATTCATCGGCATGTTTGCGTGTCATCACCAATGGCGGTGCGGCGATGATGCTGTCGTGGGTGGCGCGCATGATGAGGTTGTTTTTAAAGCAGACATCGCGGCATTGCAGTGCCAGCGCATCACCATTGGCAAAGCGTTTACGGCTGGCCTTGTCTTCCACCAAAGTTATGGCAAAGAAATAACCTAAACTGCGCACATCATCGACCAGTGGATGATCATCAAACGCGTCATGCCAGCGCTGGTGGGCGTAAGGCATCACTTCCGCCTTCATCTTTTCGATGATGCGCTCCTTCTGCAAAATTCGGATATTTGCCGCCGCTACGGCACATGCCACCGGATGGCCGGAGTAGGTGAAGCCGTGGTTGAAATCCCCCGCTTGCATCAACACTTCGGCAATGCTGTCGTGCACCAGCACGCCACCAATCGGCATATAACCGGACGACAGCCCTTTGGCGATGGTCATCAGATGTGGTTTGATGCCGTAATAGTCGCTGCCAAACCATTCACCGGTGCGACCAAAACCACAAATCACCTCATCAGCAATCAGCAAAATGCCGTAGTGACCGCAGATGCGCTGAATTTCCGGCCAGTAAGTGGTGGGAGGAATAATGATGCCGCCAGCCCCCTGCACTGGTTCGCCGATGAAGGCGGCCACGTTCTCTACACCCACTTCGAGGATTTTTTTCTCCAGTTCGCGAGCAGCTTTAATGCCGTACTCTTCCGGCGATAAATCACCGCCATTGGCATACCAATAAGGCTGTTCAATATGCGTGATATTGGGGATCGGCAGATCGCCCTGCGCATGCATGTAATCCATGCCGCTGAGGCTGGCACCACCGATAGTCGAACCGTGATAGGCGTTAGTGCGTGAGATGATGACCTTTTTCTTCGGCTGACCGAGGCTGGCCCAGTAATGGCGCACCATGCGGATCACGGTGTCATTACCTTCGGAGCCGGAGTTGGTATAAAAAATATGGTTAAAACCGGTCGGAGCGACTTTAGTGACGAGCTCCGATAACTCCGCCACTGGCGGGTGGGTGGTTTTGAAGAAGGTATTGTAAAACGGCAGCTCTAAGATCTGGTTGTAGGCGGCTTCCGCCAGTTCTTTGCGCCCGTAACCGATGTTGACACACCACAGCCCCGACATGGCATCGAAGATCTTATTACCTTCTGAATCATAAAGATAAACACCTTCGCCTTTGGTGATCACGCGGCTGCCCTGTGCATTTAACGCTGCGGCATCAGAAAACGGGTGCAAGTGGTGTGCGGCATCCATCTCTTGCCAGCGTTGAGTTTCGGGGTTGCCGCTGCGATTATTGGTTGAGTAAATCAGTGGGTTATTCATAGGTGCTCTCCAATCTTACACATGCAGCAGCAGGTGTTTACGTTCCCAAGGGCTGATAACGCGTTTGTATTCGATGTATTCCGCCTCTTTCACGGCACAAAAGGCATCGACAAACTTCTCGCCCAAAACTTCCCGGATCGGCTGACAGGCGCGCAAATGGCTAACGGCTTCATCCAGATCGTGCGGGAACACGCTCGGTAAGCCGTAGGCATCGCTGGTCAGCGGTTCGGTCGGTTGCATCTGATTTTTGATGCCGAGATAAGCACTGGCCAAGGTCGCAGCGAGGGCCAGATAAGGGTTGCTATCCACTCCGGGCAGACGGTTTTCAATCCGTCGTGCTGCTGGGTTGGAATGCGGCACGCGGATGCCACAAGAGCGGTTATCGTAGCCCCATTGCACGTTGATCGGTGCCGCCCAATAACGGGTCAGGCGACGATAGCTGTTCACAAAGGGGGCCATCAGCGCGATCACTTGTGGCAGATAGGCCTGCATGCCACCAATGGCATGATAAAAATGTTCACTGGCACGACCATCGGGCAGCGAAAACACATTTTCACCCGTCGTTTTATCTTTAATGCTCATGTGAATGTGCATGGCAGAACCGGGTTCGTTTTCCATCGGTTTCGCCATAAAGGTGGCGTACATGTTGCGACGGATCGCCGCTTCCCGCACCGTGCGTTTAAACAGAAACACTTGATCGGCGAGATCCAGCGGCTCGCCATGCAGGAAGTTGATCTCCATCTGACAGGCGCCGATCTCGTGGATCAAGGTGTCAATCTGCAGATTCTGAATGTCGCAATAGTCATACACATCTTCAAACAAATCGTCATATTCGTTGACCGCATCAATCGAGTAAGCCTTGCGGCCCGTTTCTGGTCGCCCTGTTCGGCCTACGGGCGGGCGCAGCGGTAAGTCCGGGTCACGGTTCACTTCCACCAGATAAAACTCCATCTCCGGTGCGACGACAGGTTCCCAACC
>CAIZDF010000053.1 GCA_903931645.1 uncultured Tolumonas sp. | reverse complement strand
GCTGGTGCTGGCGACCGGTTCTTATCCTTGGGTACCAAATATCGCCGGTAGCGCGCATCACGAATGTTTTGTTTACCGCACTATTGAAGATCTGAAAGCCATTCGCGAAGCAGCGAAACAAGGCAAAAGCGGTGTGGTTGTCGGTGGTGGTCTGCTGGGTCTGGAAGCGGCTGGCGCATTAAAAGCCTTAGGCTTAGAAACCCACGTCATTGAATTTGCACCGGTACTGATGGCCGAACAGCTCGATCGTCAGGGTGGCGAAATGCTGCGCCGTAAGATCGAAAGCCTCGGTGTCACCGTGCACACCAGCAAAAACACCCGTGAAATCGCTCACTATCAGGGTAAACAAGGTCATCACCAACTGCGTTTTGCCGATGACAGCACACTGGATGTCGATCTGGTGGTGTTCTCGACCGGTATTCGTCCGCAAGATACGCTGGCACGTTACTCCGATCTGCCGATTGCCGAACGTGGTGGTATTGAGATCAATGACTACTGTCTGACTGCCGACGAACACATCTATGCCATTGGCGAATGTGCCGCCTGGCATGGCCGTTTCTTTGGTCTGGTCGCGCCGGGTTACAAGATGGCACAAGTGGCCGTTGATCACCTGTTAGGTAATGACAACGCGTTCACTGGGGCCGATATGAGCGCCAAACTGAAACTGCTGGGTGTGGAAGTGGGCAGTATCGGTGATGCGCAAGGCCGCACACCAGAAAGCCTGAGTTACGTCTATCAGGACGATGCCGCTGGTATCTATAAGAAAATTGTCGTCAGCAGTGATGGATCCAAACTGTTAGGGGCTGTGCTGGTGGGTGATACCACCGATTACGGCAATTTGTTGCAGTTAAAACTTAACGACATGCCGCTGCCAGCGCACCCTGATACGCTGATTTTGCCTGCACATGCCGGTGCGAAACCAACACTGGGTGTCGATGCCCTGCCCGACAGCGCACAGATCTGTTCTTGTTTTGATGTTACCAAAGGCCGCATCGCGCAGGCCGTGGCGGCTGGTTGTCATACCGTTGCAGCAATCAAGGCGGAAACCAAAGCCGGTACCGGTTGTGGTGGTTGCGTGCCATTGATCTCGCAGGTGCTGAATGCCGAATTATCCCGTCAGGGCATTGAAGTGAAAAATCACCTGTGTGAACACTTCGCTTTCTCGCGTCAGGAACTGTTCCATCTGGTCAAAGTTGGTCAGCTGAAAACCTTTGAAGAGGTATTAAGCAAACACGGTCACGGTTATGGTTGTGAAGTGTGTAAACCAACTGTCGGCTCTATTTTGGCCTCTTGCTGGGGTGAATATGTGCTGAAATCGGCACACACACCACTGCAAGATACCAATGATACCTTCCTCGGTAACATGCAAAAAGACGGCACTTATTCCGTGATCCCACGTATGCCGGGCGGAGAAGTGACCCCAGAAGGTTTGATGGAAGTCGCGGCTGTCGCGCGTGATTACCAGTTGTACACCAAGATCACCGGTGCCCAGCGTATCGGTCTGTTTGGTGCGCATAAAGATGACCTGCCAACTATCTGGGATCGTCTGATCAAAGCCGGCTTTGAAACCGGTCACGCCTATGCCAAATCGCTGCGTATGGTGAAAACCTGTGTTGGCAGCACCTGGTGTCGTTTCGGTGTGCAAGATAGCGTCGGTCTCGGCGTTGAGTTGGAACATCGCTATAAAGGCATCCGTTCCCCGCACAAAATGAAGTTTGGTGTTTCTGGCTGTACCCGTGAATGTGCGGAAGCGCAGGGTAAAGACGTTGGCATCATCGCGACCGATAAAGGCTGGAACCTGTATGTCTGCGGTAACGGCGGTATGAAACCACGCCATGCCGATTTACTGGCAGCAGACTTAGATAAAGAGACGCTGATCCGTTACGTCGATCGTTTCCTGATGTTCTATGTCCGCACAGCAGACAAGCTGCAACGTACTGCCAGCTGGCTGGACAACCTCGAAGGCGGCCTGGATTACCTGAAGTCAGTCATCATCGACGACAAACTGGGTATTGCGGCGGAACTGGAACAGGAAATGGAATTTATCCGTAACCAGTATCACTGCGAATGGCAGGAAACACTGGGTGATGAACAGCAGAAACTGCGTTTCCGTCACTTCATCAACAGTGCCCAGCCCGATCCGTTAGTGCAGTTTGTTGGTGAGCGTCATCAGCATCGTCCGGCGAAACCGGAAGAACGTATTCCTACTTACAACATTTCGCTGGAGGAACCGGTATGAGCTGGACCGATATCTGCGCGGTAACTGACATTATTCCCGGCACGGGCGTGTGTGCGCTGCTGGGGCAACATCAGGTGGCGGTCTTCCGCCCCTATGCTGACGAACAACTGTTTGCACTCGACAACATTGATCCGTTCTATCAGGCCAGCGTGTTATCCCGCGGCATTTTGGCGGACTTACAAGGTGAGTTGTATATCACCAGCCCGCTGAAAAAACAGCATTTCCGCCTGAAAGATGGCGTATGTCTGGAAAACGCGGAATTCTCTGTTGCGGCCTATGCCGTGCGAGTGAACAACGGACGAATTGAACTCAAGGAGCCAGTGTAAATATGTATCAAGAGACCATCGAAAAATGTGCAGCCGTTGCTGCGCGTATCAAAAACACGTCAGCGAATAACCCGCTGAGTTTCTGGATCGGCAGTCTGATGGCCGGCGCATATGTCGGCTTAGGTATTATCCTGATCTTCACCTTAGGTAATCTGGTCGACCCATCAATTCGACCACTGGTGATGGGGGCTACCTTCGGTATCGCACTGACGCTGGTGATCATTGCCGGTGCGGAACTGTATACCGGTCACACCATGTTTCTGACCTTTGGTGTGAAAACCGGCAAACTGAGCAGCACTCAAGCCGTTGGTATTCTGGCCCAATCCTGGACCGGTAACCTGCTGGGTTCTATCGTCGTTGCTTACCTGTTTTATCTCGGTGGCGGCGGGCAGATCCTGCCGGTAGATGGCAGCTTATTACACAAAGTGGCACTAGCAAAAACCACCGCACCGGCACTGGCGCTGTTTGCCAAAGGCATGCTGTGTAACTGGCTGGTGTGTTTGGCGATCTGGATGTGTCAGCGCGTTGAAGGTTCAGCTAAATTCATCGCTATCTGGTGGTGTCTGCTGGCGTTTATCGCCTCCGGTTACGAGCATTCGATTGCGAACATGACGTTGTTTGCACTGTCTTGGTTTGGTGCCCACACCCCGGAATATACCTTATCAGGTATTGGCTATAACCTGCTGTGGGTCACTTTAGGTAACACAGTTTCGGGTGTGTTATTCATGGGTTTAGGCTACTGGTATGCGACTCCGCGAGCAAAACGCGCCGCGATGGCAACAGCAGCTAAAACTAGTACTCATAACGCCTGATCTGAATTTGATCCCGTTCACGCTCCGCGTGAGCGGGATCAATAATGTGAACCGCCCATCTGTTCCTGCAAATTGTTTTCTCCGTCATGCTTATCTGAATCTACTATTAAATTAGAACCCAGTATCTGTTCTTGTCGCCTCATCGATTGTCTGTGATGAAGAAGAAGCAGAGTTTTTGCTGAGAAACTTTATCTTCATCGAACAAGGAGCTGGCCATGACTCATGCCATTGCAGACTATGTAGGACAAATAATCCTGATCAAATGTATGCCTGGCTATGTCGAAAGTGCGCAATCGCTGATCCAACCCAATGACGCGGATTGTTCATCGTTTTACGTTCGGCTGGCAAGCGTTGAAACAGCAGGTGTTTGGGTTGAAAACAAACAATGGCAAACGCAGGATTTTTTTAGCACACCACCGGATATCTACCATGCCGCAATCTTGATCCCATGGCATCAGATCGAGTCGATTGCGGCATTTCCTGACCGTGAATTCAGTCATGGCGAAGAACCTTATCGCGAAAAAGATATCGGCTTTTTAGCTGCCAATTAAAACCGGATGAAAAATTTTTGCCGTAACTCGTCATGGTTACGGCTTTTTTATAATGCCGCGACCATTTGGCTGACATTCACATCATCCTGTTGTTCTGGTGGCAGATAGAGCTGTGCATAATCCAGATACACGCCGGTACGCAAAAATAACGCGAACAATTCAGGGTCAATATGACCGGATTGCGCCATCTCTTGCATAATGGCCAACGCTTCATCCAGCGGTTTGGCTTTTTTGTACGGTCGATCGGCCGCCGTTAAGGCTTCAAAAATATCGGCTATCGCCAGAATTCGAGCGGTCAGTGGAATGTCGTCTGCCGCTAACTGGCGCGGATAACCCTTACCATCCAAGCGTTCGTGGTGCGCACCGGCGATATCCGGTACTGATTTCAGATGCTTCGGATACGGCAATTGGTTTAGCATCTGGATGGTCTGCACAATATGATCGTTGATCTTAAAACGATCTTCGGTAGTTAACGTGCCTTGCGCAATTTTTAAGTTATAACATTCGCCCCGATTGGCTTTATACGCTGGAATGTCACGTCGCACACCAATGGCTAAGTCTTTGTGCTTAGAATAATCACCAAAGTGTGGGATCAGATGCTCCGGTTTATCCGCCAGTAACTGTTCTTGTGCCGGTAATGACGACGGGGTTTTACGCGCTAATTCTTCGTGTGACAGACCTAATGTATCATCCAGTGTGCGCCACCAGCGCTGTCCGGCAATCCTATCCAGACGTGTCGCTTCTTTGATACCGATCCGTTGTTGCCCCAGATTACATTCTGCGACAAACGCAAATTCGTCATCCAACCGTTGCCACTCTTGTTGTAACCAAACACGAAGCTCTGCTTCTGGCTCACCGGCTAACTGACGTTGCAATACGCTGATCTGTTTATCGCGCTTTAACACTTCAAAGCGAGTACGGATCTCATGAATACGGTTATGCACTGTTTCTAGTTTCGTGGCCTTATCCACGATCGCTTCGGGTGTAGTGACTTTACCGCAATCATGCATCCACGCCGCGATATGTAACGCTTCCCACTCATCATCGGATAAATCGAAATCGACTAAATGTCCTTCTTTACACTCACAAGCCGCCTGCGCTAAAGCCAGCGTTAACTCAGGTACCCGTTGGCAATGGCCACCGGTGTATTTGGACTTGGCATCGATTGCCGAGGCGACCATTTCAATTAACGAAGAAAACAAGGCTTTGCGTTGCTGTAACATGCGCTGACTTTCCAGCGCCAAGGTTGCAAATTGCAGATAACTTTCCACCAGCGCGCGCACTGACTCATCAATCTCCGGCGCCTGACTGAAATAAACACACAAGCAACCCATATTCTCGCCAAAACGATCTTTCAGCGTGATCAATTCAGCATGCTGACAACTCAGATTTTGCTCAGCAAACCAACGCCACGCCGCATCTTCAAAGGTTTTATCGGTGGGTTCTTCTCCTGGCGGTAATGACAAAATCAGTGATTTCGCATTACCGCTCCCCTGATGCACCATGGTCTTATAGCAAGTCGCATCATCATCATCCGGTAACCAGAGAATAGCGCCATCGCCGCCATATAATTTTCTGATAACTGCCGCTAATTCCCCCGTTAGGGTCGCCAGCTCCCGGGTCTTACATAACTGGCGGATCAACGACATAAAATGCTCGAGTGTTGATTGCAGGGTATACACCGACTCCCCCAACTCATTCACCTCAAGCAGTCGACTACTCACCCGCGATGTCGAACGATTAAACTGAAAGCGCCGCATCGATTGGCTTTGCTGCATCAGAGTCACCAATGAACCAGCTAAACGCCCAGCCAACCACCAGGCAAAGGCATAGGCCAATACGATCGTAAACAACATGGTGCTGAGTTGCCAATTCATATGCGCGTACACATCAGCCAGCAGTTCTGACAAGG
The DNA here is from genome assembly GCA_903931645.1 of uncultured Tolumonas sp. GTDB lineage: Bacteria > Pseudomonadota > Gammaproteobacteria > Enterobacterales > Aeromonadaceae > Tolumonas. Next base: position 578 of record CAIZDF010000053.1, on the reverse strand, counting down.
GTTCAGCAACCCCGATCCAGTAATGTTTGTTGCCACCCAACTCAATTCGATGCAAATGCACCTGCCAACGCGCACTTTGCCAATCGGCGCGGCCAGTTTGAATAATTTCCGGACGTAGTAATAACAAACGTGCAAACAGCGACAGTTCGCCCCGCGTAAATTGACTGATGTTCATCCCGTGCGGGTAAGCGGTGGGTGTGAGTTCACGGGGCGGATGATTGCTGCTTATCAGGTTTAAATCCTGATCCAGTAAAATGATCTGGGTCTGTGAGCCAAAACGGTCACTGATATCCAACTGCGCAAAAAACAACGGCATGACATTGCTGGTGCGCATGTCATGTTCATCGAATACCCGGGCAGAAAGGAAATAACTCCGGGTCAGCTGGTTATCAACCTTTTCCGCTACTGTTTCCAGTCGGGTTTTAGACAGTTCTTGTAACCGCGCTAAACTACCTTCGTAACTGATGTATATCTGCGCTCCGCCCAAAAGCGAGATCAGCAAAAAAAAGAAGGCAAAGATGGCAGTACGCAGGCTGATCTGATTGGGGAATTTGGTCATCGCTGATAAGGATCGCAAT
>CAIZDF010000052.1 GCA_903931645.1 uncultured Tolumonas sp. | reverse complement strand
TTTCCTCGGCTGGCTTTTTCGATACCCTCTTTACCGTTCTCAGCCACCTGTACTGCCACGCCAACCTGTTGCAAGGTTTCTAATGCCACTTGACGATTAATGGCATTGTCTTCAACCAACAAAACATCAATATCATGCAGTATATTTCGCCAGTCATGCGCCGGTAGACGAGTAATCGAAGTTCTGGCACCTAACCCCAACACAGACATAATGGCATTACACAGCATTACCCCATAAAACGGTAATGGCAGCAGTTCCGTATATGGATCTTCATTCAACAACGTACGGTAATTATCTTCTTCTGATTGCGGATACAAAAATAAAACTGGCGTTGTTTTCCAAGCTGGCATAGCCCGTAATTTACGTAATAACGTAATGCCGTCGATAGCACCGATACGATGACTTAACAGCAGCATATCGGGGATTTCTATTTCATGGTTTAACATGCCACCGAGCCATTGCTGGATCAGTAATTCATGCCCCAAATCATGTACTGTGCCGCCGATACGCTGTAATTGTGTATTTAAAATCGCGGCAACCTCAGGTTGGTTATGCAGCAGCAACCAGCGCTTATTACAAACAAACCCGATATTTCCAGACACACTATCCGGCCGGAAACCGACTTGAAGAGAAAAAACAAACTCTGTTCCAACACCGACTTCGCTGGAAACATGAATATCACCGCCCATTAACCTGACTAACTGTTGACTGATCGCCAGACCCAACCCACTACCGCCAGCAGCAACTGTATTGTCGTGTTGTTGAAAAGGCTGGAAGAGTTCGGAAATTTGTGTAACGTCCATACCAGTGCCTGTATCAACAATCTCAAAATAAAGCTTTAAATGAGACTCATTTTTTGCACCCGGGGTAATACGTAATAACACGTGACCACGATGGGTGTGCTTAATGGCATGACTTAATAAAGTAAGCAGAATTTGTTCTACTCGTAGCGGATCACCAAGAATGAAACGAGGAATATCGGGGGATAAATCGACAATAAAAGAAATTCGTCTTTCACTACAGTTGGGGCTTAATACACCTGCCACACGGTTCACCACCTCTTCTAAAGCAAACGCAGTAAACTCTAACGCCAACTGGTTCGCTTCAATTTTGGAGTAATCCAACAGCTCGTTGATGACGCTATTTAACAAGGCAGCGGATGTTCTGATTTTGTTGATCTGTTCGCGTTGCGGTTGTGTCAGCGTAGAGCTCAAGGCCAAGCGAGTTAAACCAGTAATAGTATTTAAAGGTGTATGTAATTCCCGCGTCATCTTTGACAACAGGTTCGATTTAGCCTCATTTTCCCGTATGGCTTCATGGGCTTGGTGTTCCAGAAAAACAGACCAATGTCGAAAAATATGATAACCAAGATATGCAAGGCTGATCATAATAAAACCAGATATACACAGCGTCAGTAAGACAATCTCTGAGAAACGGCCCACAGTTTTTTCAGCATCAGATTGAACCGCAGCCAGCGAACTCAGCCCCAATGAATAAGACAATGAGAGATAAAGTAACACGCCTGAAATCAGCAAAATAACTGACAATGTTGCCTGCCGGCGGGGATAAATAGACGTGCTAGTTACTGGAAAAAGATGCCCTCGGTATTGATGAACATAGGGTGTGAAACAAAACAGCAATGGCAATATCATGATTGCGTCTAACCAATTACCCACCCACCATTGCAACCAATGCTGATACTGCCCGGTCGGCGCAATATTACTCAACAACAAATCAACGCCCGCACCAATGGAACAGCTAATAAACATCACCAACAAAAATGTAAACCAGCTATGCAGGCGCTTAAAATCTAATGACAATGGTAATGAACGGTAAGCCTGCGCAATCATGCCAAATAACATCAGATGACTGGCAGCAAACACTAATGCCTGAGGGATATCGCCATGCAAGGTCGTTTGCAGTAATGTAATGGCAAACAATGGCAATAGACCCCAGCGTAAACCAAACCAGAGTAATGACAGTAAACTCAGTGAAATCGCTGGATCTAGCTGGAGAGATAACTTGCCGTTATTGATAGAAAGCAAACTAGAATTGATGGTTAGCAGATGGCCAAAGATGGTGAGCCCAATCACCGAAAGCAACATGACCAGCCAAATAGTTTTTAACGGGCTGCACTTAGCATTCGATGTGAGTAATACATGATATGGCAATTCCTGATAAAGGATTTCGCCTGATGGGTTTTCCATGTTGATCCCGCCGCTTTATTTATATTTTTTCAGATGAATGATTTACATCTGTGGTGCCCGTTTTTATTTTTACCCGCAATCTTGACCGGGCATCATCTACTTTCCCGAGGTATTTGCTCATGCTAGCTATAAATGCAGCCACATTCCCTGTTGGAACCGACAAAAAATTAACCATTTCTTCTTTTCATCTTAACGCTGGTGAATGCTGCGCGATTATCGGTAACAACGGTAGCGGTAAGACCATCATGGCACGCATTTTAAATCAGGAATTACCGGCAGAGTCGGGGGAATTAATTCATCATCTGCGGACTGAAATGGTCTCTTTTGAGAAACAGATTAAACTTTATGATGACGAGTGGCAACGCACGAATACCGATATGCTGGGTGCGGAAGAAGAGATTGCTACTTCAGTGGAAAATTTGATTCATCAGACGCATCACAACACCACATATTGCCATAAATTAGCCGCATTATTCGGGATCAGCCATCTGCTCGCACACCCATTTACGGCATTATCCAGCGGTGAGGGTCGTAAAGTATTATTAGCTCAAGCGCTGATGTCAGAACCCGAGTTATTGATTTTGGATGAACCGTTTGATGGGCTGGATGTGCAGGCGCGAGCACAACTGATGGCTACCTTAGAACAGCTATTACAAAAGGGCATGGCCTTAGCCCTGATCGTCAATCGCTTTGATGAGATCCCGCCGTGTGCTGAGCAGTTAGGTTGGATCTTGGATTGCCAATTCCAGCATCTGCAACCCAGAGACACCTTCTTTGCCGATCCGCTGACGCAGCAGTTATTGCATTGTGCCTCTGCAACCGAGTTAACACTGCCACCCGCGTTACATCAGGTCGAAAAGACGACCTTCACCGACCCTTTAATTGAACTGCAGCAGATCAAAGTCAGTTATGACGAACGAATCATATTGCATGATCTCAGCTGGCAATTAAACCACGGTGAACACTGGCATATTGCCGGCCCCAATGGCTGTGGTAAAACCACTTTATTGCATCTGATCACTGGCGATCATCCGCAGTGTTATAGCAATAACATCACTTTATTTGGCCGTCGTCGTGGCTCGGGTGAAAGTATCTGGGAAATAAAACAACACATGGGCATTGTCAGTCCAGCATTACACATGGCTTATCGTGTGGCCGGCACACCACTGACCGTTATGCTGTCGGGCTTTTATGATTCCATTGGACTGTATCAGCAACCCGGTGATCAGGAAATTAAACTGGCACGCCAATGGCTGAAATTGCTCGGCATGGAAAAACAAGAACAGGCATCATTTCTTCAGCAGTCATACGGACAACAGCGTTTATTGCTGATTGCCCGCGCAATGGTGAAACATCCAACCTTACTGATCTTGGATGAACCGCTGCAGGGGCTGGATAGCCTGAATCGCCATCTGGTATTGCAATACATCGACCGACTGGTTGCACACAGCCACAGTCAGTTATTGTATGTGTCGCATCACGCAGAAGATGTGCCGAATTGTATGACGCACC
>CAIZDF010000051.1 GCA_903931645.1 uncultured Tolumonas sp. | reverse complement strand
GGTGAATTCCTCACCGCCATAACGATAGAGACGATCTGTTTGGCGGATTTCTGTTTTTACAAATTGACTGATGCTTATCAGCACCTGATCGCCTGCCTGATGGCCGTAACAGTCGTTGAATTGTTTGAAATGATCGATATCAAACATCACCAGGGAAAAAGTTTTACCAAAACGTTGGGAACGCTGCAGTTCATGTTCCATCTGCACATCAAATTGGCGTCGGTTTAATGTGCCGGTTAACGCATCGGTAATAGAAAGTTTGGTTAATTTGTTGTTCAGATCGGCCAATTCATCCGCGTATTTTTGCAGTTTGATTTCGTTTTCCCGGTTGATTTTATCCAACACTTCTTTTTGCTGCAGGTTCTGGATCATGCTGTTAATGGCGTCAGAAAAATCACCGGAAAAGGAAACTTTTTGTTCGTAATCACCTTTGGCTATTTGCTGAATTTGCCAAGTGAGGTGTAACAATTCGGAGTGCAGATTTTTGAACGGATTCGAAAAATAGTTACGGATCGGTGGTGCGGTATCAAGTTTGCCTCGGGCCAGATCTTGCAGGAAATTAAAACTTTCGTTGTACTGTCGGGCTAGCGTGAGAATGTTTTTATTCAGTTGATTTTGGGCTGGATCGACAGATAGCGGAAGATTCTGTGGAAGATTTTGCACCACACGTCCGGTAGTGATTTGTTCCAAGATCTGATTAAGCTGCTCAAGGATGTGAAGATCTGATTGTTCGGGTTTAAACAGATTCATGTGGCAGTCAATTCCCGTTCACTGAGATCAATCGTGAAACGGCAAGTTCGTTCGCCCGTCGCCCAGCAATCGATCTCTTTAACGATAAAATTTTGTTGGGTATAGAGATGAAAAATACCTTCAATAAATCCTTCATCATAATCACAGACCGTCACGCCTTGCAGCGGCAAGCCCGAGCAATCGAGATCTTCCGAGACGGTGACGACAAAACTGAATTTCTCCGGATCTGCTTTTTCAACCCGCAGAATCCCAATGGAATGTTCGATAAGTTTTTCATGTAATTGTGCAATGAATTTATTCAGCGGCAATGAGGTATCCAGAATATTCTGGCAAAACGCTTTTCCGGCTAAGCGCCCAGATTGGATCAGTAATTGTTTGGTCTTTTCATCGCCAAATTCATGTTCCAGCACGGCGCGCATGGTGTATTGCATCAGTCGATAAGCGGCGACAGAAGTCATGTTGCCGAGATTCGGGCGTCCTTCTTGAATGTCCCCAAGTTGCTGCCAATTGAAATTGAACTCATCCATAGATCCCTCTTGAACCGAGACAGACATCGTTTGATTTGGGTAAAAACGTGACCGCTGGAATTATGTATTGAGTTTAGTCCTTTACCGACAAGATGCCCAACCGCAACCTATTTATAGTCGGAATATCTGTGGCTGACATCCCGTCAGCAACTGATAACAGCTTTGTTTATAATATGAAACTCGCCACCATTTTTATGGTTGCATGGGGTTCGTTTGGTCTTTCCCAATCGCCAGCAATAACGTACGCAGCAGATCGGCGAGTTCTTGCTGTTGCGTGTGATCCAGCGAATGTAGTAGCCGTTGTTCATTGGCTACATGCGCAGTCATGGTTTCATTGATCAATGCCAGACCTGCTTTGCTCAGCGCGACCAGCATACTGCGGCGATCTTCCGGTGACGGTTCACGATAAATCAACCCGCGCGCTTCTAGTTTATCTAATCGGTTGGTCATCGCACCGGAGGAGAGCATCAGCGAGGTATACAGTGCTGTCGGGCTTAATGTGTAGGGTTCACCGCTGCGGCGGAGTGTGGCCAGCACATCGAATTCCGGTTGGGTCAGGCCAAATTGCAGATGAACTTGCTCCACCGCTTTGCTGGCAATGGCGTTTAAACGCCAGAGGCGGCCAAAAATACTCATCGCCAGCGGATCGAGTTCCGGGCGTTCGTGTTGCCATTGTTGCAGAATGCGATCGACATGATCCGTTTGCATGATTCCCTCCTTTATTATCTTTATATGAAGATAATTGACGGCATAAATATAGTTGACGAGGAGGGCAAAAACAAATCAAAATATCTTCACGTAAAGATTCTTTATTAAAAGATATATGCCTCCATTTCTTGTGGCTTTAACCCCAATCCTCTGGGGAACAACCTATCTGATCACCGGAAAATACCTGTCGGACTGGCCGGCATTGTGGCTGTCGGTGATGCGCGCTATTCCACCGGGATTGCTGTTGCTGGCCATTCGTCCGGCGCGAGTGCCGTGGCGGCAAGTGCCTTATCTGTTGTTAATTAGTTTTTTGTATATCGGTGCCTTTTTCCCGTTGTTGTTTGTCGCTGCGCTGCATTTGCCGGGGTCAGTGGCCGGTACGTTATCGGCAACCTTGCCGTTGTTGTTGTTAGGACTGCAATGGCTGTTTTTACGCAAAGTGCCGACGCGACAATCGTTATGTTGTTCTTTGCTGGGGCTGGGTGGCGTCATGTTGTTGCTGGGGCCGGGGGCCAGTTTAGATTGGGTTGGGGTAACCGCTGCACTGTTATCCGTGCTGTTAATTGGGCTGTGTAGTTTGTTGCTGCAACAACGGCCCTGGCAGGGGGAATTGATCAGCTTCACCGGCTGGCAATTGCTGTTGGGAGGTCTGATGATCCTGCCGCTGGCGTATTGGCAAGATGGTGCGATGCCGATGCCAGCCGGGGATGACTGGTTTGGTTTGTTATGGTTGATCGTGCTGAATTCAGCATTAGCCTATGTGTTATGGCTGTGGGGCATGGCGCATTTACCATTAAACCGCTTAGGTTTGCTGACGTTACTAAACCCGATGACCGCGGTGCTGGCGGGTAGTTTTTTGATGCATGAGGCATTAAGTCGCCAGCAATGGATTGGGGTGGCGGTGGTATTTGCATCATTGTTGCTGGAATTATTGTTCCGGCCGAAACGCAAACAGCCGCTGATATCTGCGGATGTAACCACATAAAACATCAGGCAGCTTCTGGCTGCCTGATTAGTAAAACAACGCTGTTTTTACTTAGTAACGAAATTGCTTAACCAGATCCTGCAATGCTTTACCGGACGAAGCCATTTCTTCAGTGGCCTGTTCGGATTTCACGGCAGCGCTGGAAAGCTCCTGCACGATATGCTGGATATTCTCCAGATTCCGGCTGATTTCTTCTGTCACGGCATGTTGTTCTTCCGCGGCGGTCGCGATCTGCAGATTCATATCATTAATCATTGTCACCGCATGATTGACGGTGCTGAGTGATTGCTCGATACGTGCCGTTTCTGCAACCGTTTCCTGACTGTGTTGCTGGCTGCCATCCATTGCATCGACCGCCTGCCGCACACCTTGCTGCAGTATTTGTAACATAGCATTGATTTGCTGTGTGCTTTGCTGCGTTCTGCTTGCTAACGCGCGCACCTCATCGGCGACGACAGCAAAACCACGACCTTGATCACCGGCGCGTGCTGCTTCAATGGCAGCATTGAGTGCTAGCAGGTTGGTTTGTTCGGCAATACCTCGGATCACATCGACCACCGAGCCAATTTTGGCAGTTTCTTGTGCCAGCATGGTGATCACCGATGAGGCTGAATCGACCTCTTCCACCAAGCTGTTAATGCTATTAATGGCGGTATTGACTACATTGCTGGCTTCTTCTGAATTTTGCGCGGCTTCGCTGGTCGCATTGGCGGCATTCGAGGCACTGCTGGCAACCGATTGTGCCGTGGCACTCATCTCGTTCACCGCACTGGCCACTTGTTCAGTTTCTTTACTGTGTTCCAGCATCTGACGCGTGTATTGCCCGGAAATGCGCGTCAGTGATTCTGTTTCCGTAAAAATTCGTTGGCTGACATTACCGACTTGGGCAACCAGTTCCTGAATCCGTTCCACAAAATGATTAAAGGCTTTACTGACATCAGCCACTTCATCCTGACTTTCAATTTGCAGCCGTTGTGTTAAATCGCCTTCACCGTTGGCAATATCATTCAATGCGGCCACAATATGACGCAACGGCGTGGTGATTTTATTGCCAATCAACGAGGTCAGTAATAACGTTACTGCCATAATAAATAAGGAAATCAAAGAGACGCGTACCATACTACTGCGTGTATCCGCTTCCTGTTTTTGCCGTTGTTCTGCCAGAATGCTTTCAATATCATCGATATAAAATCCGGTACCTAATACCCACTGATATTTATCTAATGCCAGTGTGTAAGAAAGCTTGGATACATCCTTACCAATTGAGGGTTTATTCCACAAATATTCAGCATAACCATCACCATTCCGTGCGGCGTTCAAAATATCCTGAATGAAAAACTTACCGCCGGCATCTTTGGCATTAAACAAGTTTTTGCCTTCGATTTCTGGTTTCGGCCCTAACACCTGATTTACACCTTCGTAGTTATAAACGAAGAAATAACCATCTTTGCCGTAACGTAACTGACGCAGAATTTTTTTCACTTGTTCGCGGTTTTCAGCGCTATCCGGTTGTGCGTATAAATCAGCAATCGCGGTTTGTGCTATTTGCAGATAAGTGCTGAGTTCTGATTTTTTATCTGCCATCAGTTTGGCTCGCAACTCACTTTGTTGGGTCGCAATTTGAGACTGATTCACTAAATAGACAGTGGCATTGATAGCGAATATCGCTAACACCAAAGGCAAAAGCGCTAATAACAGGATTTTTGTTCTGATCTTCATATCTGTTCCTTCTCGACAGTTATTGACTACTGACTATAGCTATCAATACGAAAGCTAGATGAAAACCAGAGATTGGTTTGTGAGCAACGCCTAGTTAGTTAACTTAAGGCTGTAATCCGCGGAAAATAAGATAGGTTCTAATTGGCAGACAACAGGATCTGCCAATTTTTATTTACTGAAACATGCTATCGCCACTTTGATCGATAAAGATCTCCGCTTTACGCACCATCCACTGCATTGCATCTTCTTTATTTGGGAATAAATCAGAACGGATAAACACATGCGTTTTTAATTCTCCGTTGATCTCTTTGCAGATCCGACCGGCTAAACGGTATTGACCTTCATCGATCGGTTCGGCATAGATCAGATAGCCTTTATATTCGACTGGTTCAGCTTGCGGGGCTGGTTTTGATGAACCGGAAAACAGCGATTTGAATAATTTACTGAACATAATAAGGCTCCTTAGTTGAGCTTATTGTCCATGGAGTATGTGTAGAGCGCAATTAGGTTGTTGAATGGTGCAGCAGAAATTACTGCACCATTATTACGATTAAAGGTCCGCAGAATATTTACGTTCGATTTGCGATTTTTTGAGTACGTATTCATCGGCAGAAATGGTTTTAGTTTGCAACTGTGTATCCAGTGCGGCCATTTCTTTGTTCATTTTTTTACTTACATCTGCTTTGGTTGCGTAGTAGTTGATGCTTTCTGCACCATCATAACCACTTACCGGATCCCAACAGACAGAAATTGGCCATAACAGCAGGTTAACGACACCTAAACCATAATTACGGGTATAAAATGAACCACCACCAGGCAAAATACCTAATGCGGCGCCAGTGCCTGGGTTCTTTTCTTTTACTTCCAGACCTTTAGCTCGATAGGATTTTAATTCTGCATCTTGTGCTGAGTTAAGCGGTGTGGCACAACCACTCAGTAAACCAGTTGCCAAAATTGCAGATAACAGCAAACCCTGCTTTTTCATTATATTTTTCCTGTCAAAAAAGAAATAAATAACCATGTGCTCTGAAATGATATAAAGCACACAT
>CAIZDF010000050.1 GCA_903931645.1 uncultured Tolumonas sp. | reverse complement strand
TATCAGCGACACGGGAAAAGCCAAAACACTCCAGTGCCACTGCCTTATCCTGGATCTCCGCGGCCATATCTTTTTCAAATCCCGGACGACAATAGAACATCAGGTGGTTCATTTACGCTTCTCCCCTCACTCACCTTGAAAAGTGCGACACCATACACTGAAGCAGACAAAGATGCTGCTTTTTTAACGAGCAATCATAACGCAGAATCAAACTCGGCTTCTTCTTGCTGCACCAGAGCCACGATCCAATCACGAAATGCCGCAACTTTACCCAACGTATCATGCCCTGGCGCCATCACCAGATAATAGGCGTTATCATTGATGAGCGTTTGCGGTAACGGGCAAACCAGACGTCCGGCCTGAATTTCTGGGCGAGATAACAAACTATGCCCCAGCGCCACCCCCTGCCCCAACACCGCAGCTTGCAACACCATAGTTGAATGGCTAAAGATCGGGCCTTGGCTGGCATTGGGTAATGACACGCCAACCTGACGTAACCAGCGCGACCAGTCACGGCGCGACGCATCATGCAATAAAGAAAACTGCGCCAAATCTTCCGGTTTAGTCAGTTTTTTCCCTTGCAGTAACGACGGCGAACACACTGGAATACGATATTCTGAATGCAGTTTATACATCTGCAGATCAGACCAATGCCCATCGCCGTAATAAATAGCAATATCAACATCATCGATCAAGGTATCAGCATCTTGATCAACAGCTTTTATACGTACATCAATTTCCGGATGTATCTGACTGAACAGGCTCAACCGCGGCACTAACCACTGAATGGCAAAACTCGGCTGCATGGTGACCGTCAGCGTGCCTTTAGCACTACGCGCCATCAAACGTTCTGTGGCTTCACAAACTGAACTGAAAATAGAGCGGATATCCTGATAATACCCCTGCCCTTCTTCCGTAAGCAGCAAACTACGATTGCGGCGCCGGAATAGTTTTAACCCCAGAAAATCTTCCAGCGTTTTGATCTGATGACTAATAGCCGCCTGAGTAACAAACAATTCTTCTGCCGCTTTAGTAAAACTTAAGTGGCGGGCAGCCGCTTCAAACGCTTTTAAGGCATTCAGCGGGGGAAGACGTCGTGACATGCGAGATCAACATCCTTTTTCTTTCGGAAGCGGCCTCTATTATAGAAGTAGCCGTGCAGATGCAGAAGTAAATAACATTATATACTGAGTGGGCATTACGCTGGCGCACATTGCGTAATTCATAAATTTCATGCTTATTTTTGTTACAAGTTAATTACATCATTAGATTAGCGCAAAACAGGTGAATATTTATGCATTTTCCAATCAAGCAGAGGCAAACTCCGAAGTAAATCACATATAAAGCACATTCATCCATGATAACAGCCAAATCCATCTATACTCACAATGGAACACCAGCAGTTCGTGCGATATAAAAATCTTTCGCACCATTTTGGTGATAATATGTATATTAATGATTTATATGTACTTTTAACCATAAGAGACCAATTCGAGACCTATAGCTATTGCCTTGAATTGGGGCGAAAATCACAGTATATTTTTTGGTTACGAGCCCTCAGAGTTAAAACGATAAAGCTGGCACCTCAAGCCAGCTTTTTTTAACGGCTGCGGATGGACGCGTATCTACAGAGAGGATTATAACGTGATGGAACCGGCGGTACCCCAACGACAAGGGATGTATGACCCCGTAAACGAACATGATGCGTGCGGTGTCGGATTTGTGGCCCACATGAAGGGTCAAAAAAGTCATAGCATTGTCGAACAGGGTTTGTTGATCCTGAAAAACCTCGATCACCGTGGTGCGGTCGGCGCAGATCCTCTAGCAGGTGACGGCGCGGGCATTCTGATCCAGATCCCTGATCAGTTGTATCGCGAAGAATTAGCCAAGCAAGGTATCGTATTGCCTGTTGCTGGTGAGTTCGGGGTTGGTATGGTGTTCCTGCCGCAGGAAGCGGCGTCTCGTCTGGCTTGCCAGGAAGAGATTGAACGTGCGGTACGTGGTGAAGGTCAGGTCGTGCTGGGCTGGCGTGATGTGCCAGTCAGTAGTGATATGCCGATGTCTCCCGCTGTTAAAGCGAAAGAGCCGGTTATCCGCCAGATCTTCGTTGGCCGCGGCCCGGACGTACTGGTCACCGATGCACTGGAACGCAAACTGTATATCATTCGCAAGCGTGCATCTCATGCCATTCGTGCTCTGAAGCTGAAACACTGTAACGAATTCTACGTGCCGTCATTCTCTGCACGTACCGTGAACTATAAAGGTCTGCTGTTGGCGGATCAGGTTGGTATTTATTACGCTGATCTCGCAGACCCACGTTGTGTATCTGCATTAGCACTGGTGCATCAGCGTTTCTCCACCAATACTTTCCCAACGTGGGACTTGGCTCATCCATTCCGCATGATTGCGCACAACGGTGAAATCAATACCGTGCGTGGTAACGTGAACTGGATGCGTGCCCGTGAACGTTCAGTTACATCCCCAGTATTGGGTGCTGATCTGGACAAAGTGTGGCCATTAATCTACCCAGGTCAGTCAGATTCTGCGTCGTTCGATAACGCGCTGGAACTGCTGGTCATGGGCGGCTATTCACTAGCACACGCCGTGATGATGATGATCCCAGAAGCGTGGGAAAAACACTCGCTGATGGACGAAAACCGTCGCGCGTTCTACGAATATCATGCTGCCATGATGGAACCGTGGGATGGCCCAGCGGCTGTTGCCTTCACTGACGGTTGTCAAATCGGTGCGACGCTCGACCGTAACGGTCTCCGCCCAGCCCGATATCTGGTGACTAAAGATGATCTGGTCGTTATGGCATCCGAATCAGGCGTACTGCCGATTGAAGATTCCCGTATTGCACAAAAATGGCGTCTGCAACCAGGTAAGATGTTCCTGATCGACCTAGAACAAGGCCGTATCATCGATGATAAAGAACTGAAAAACTCACTGGCTAACTCCAAGCCATACCGTGAGTGGTTGAGCAAAGTTCGTATCAACATCGACGAGATCCCGGGTGAAGCCCAGCCTTTCGAGAAGAAAGCAAGCATGCTGGATTACCAGCAAGCCTTTGGCTACACCATGGAAGACACCAAAATGCTGCTCACACCAATGGCGAACAATGGTGAAGAAGCCATTGGCTCCATGGGTAACGATGCCGCATTAACTGTGTTGTCTAGCAAAAATAAAACCCTGTACAACTACTTCCGTCAGTTGTTCGCGCAAGTAACCAACCCACCGATCGACCCGATCCGTGAAGAGATGGTTATGTCGCTGGTATCGTTCATCGGCCCTCGTCCTAACTTGCTGAACAATACCGACATCAACCCACCTATCCGTCTGGAAGTGGCGCAGCCTATTCTGAATGCCGCGAAGATCGAGAAGATCCGTAACATTCAGCAATACACCAACGGCAAATTCCGTTCACACGAACTGAATATCTGCTACCCATTAGCATGGGGTAAAGAAGGTGTGGAAGCGCGTCTGGCTTCATTGGCAGCGGAAGCGGAAGATGCAGTACGTGGTGGTGCCAACATTCTGTTGATCTCTGACCGCAACATCGACCGTGACCATATCGCGATCCCAGCGCTGCTGGCGACTTCCACCGTGCATCTGCACTTGGTGAAAAAAGGTCTGCGTACCAGCACTGGTCTGGTCGTTGAAACTGGCTCTGCTCGTGAAACGCACCAGTTCGCTCTGCTGGCTGGTTACGGTGCCGAAGCCATTCACCCATGGCTGGCAATGGAAACATTGCGCGAAATGGCTGATGGTGATGCCGCGAAAGAAGAGAAATACGTCTCTAATTTCGTGAAAGCGGTGGGTAAAGGTCTGTGTAAAGTCATGTCGAAGATGGGTATCTCTACCTACATGTCTTACACCGGCGCACAAATTTTCGAAGCGATTGGCTTGAAAAAAGCGTTCGTGGACAAATACTTCTCTGGCACACCATCCAAAGTGGAAGGTATCGGTCTGTTTGAAGTAGCGGAAGAAACCATTCTGCTGCACGAAGCCGCGTTCTCTGCAGATCCAGTATTGGCTGATGCGTTGGATGCAGGCGGTGAATATGCATTCCGTACCCGTGGTGAAGACCACCTGTGGACACCAGATGCTATCGCTAAACTGCAGCACTCAACTCGTAGCGGCAAATACGAAAGCTACAAAGAGTATGCGAAGATCATCAACGACCAGACTAAACGTCACCTGACACTGCGCGGTCTGTTTGAGATCAAGAAAGCTGCTGAACCAGTGCCGCTGGAAGAAGTTGAATCGGCAAAAGAGATCGTTAAACGCTTTGCAACTGGTGCGATGTCACTGGGTTCTATCTCAACTGAAGCACACACCACACTGGCGTTAGCAATGAACCGCATCGGCGGTAAATCTAACACCGGTGAAGGCGGTGAAGATGCCAACCGTTTCATTCCGGTTAACCAGCCAACACTGCTGTCTGATATCATCGGTAAATCACGTATTGCGCGCGATTTAGAACTGCAAGCCGGTGACAGCCTGCGTTCTGCCATCAAGCAGGTTGCTTCTGGCCGTTTCGGTGTAACCGCTGAATATTTGGTTAATGCCGATCAGATCCAGATCAAAATGGCTCAGGGCGCTAAACCAGGTGAAGGTGGTCAGTTGCCAGGCGATAAAGTATCTGAATACATCGGTAAACTGCGTCACTCAGTGCCGGGTGTAGGTCTGATTTCTCCACCGCCACACCATGACATTTACTCAATCGAAGATTTGGCTCAGCTGATCCACGATCTGAAAAATGCCAACCCATCAGCCTCTATCTCTGTGAAGCTGGTATCTGAAGTGGGTGTTGGTACTGTTGCTGCCGGTGTATCAAAAGCCAAAGCTGACCATGTTGTAATCGCGGGTCACGATGGTGGTACTGGTGCATCACCACTGTCATCCATCAAGTATGCCGGTTCACCATGGGAACTGGGTCTGGCTGAAACACAACAGACATTGGTTCTGAACCGTCTGCGTGGCCGTATCCGCGTGCAGGTTGATGGTCAGATCAAAACTGGTCGTGACGTGATCATTGGTGCCCTGCTGGGTGCTGACGAATTCGGTTTTGCAACTGCACCACTGGTGGTTGAAGGTTGTATCATGATGCGTAAATGCCATCTGAACACCTGCCCGGTTGGCGTTGCAACGCAAGATCCAGAACTGCGTAAACGCTTCTCAGGCCAACCAGAACACGTAGTGAACTACTTCTTCTTCGTTGCTGAAGAGGTGCGTGAACTGATGGCTGAGATGGGTATCCGTAAATTTGAAGATCTGATCGGTCGTGCTGATCTGCTGGACAAACGCGAAGGCGTTGAACACTGGAAAGCACAGGGTCTGGATTTCAGCAATGTGTTCTATCAACCAACAGTTGGTGCTGATGAACCTCGCCTGCATGCCGGCACGCAAGATCACGCGCTGGAAAAAGCGCTGGATCAAGAGCTGATCAAACAAGCACAACCTGCGCTGGAAAACCGTCAGCCAGTGCGTATTGAAGTACCGGTTAAAAATATCAACCGTACTGTCGGCACCATGCTGTCAGGTGAAGTAGCTAAACGCTTTGGTGGTGAAGGTTTACCGGATGACACTATCCACGTCACTCTGAACGGTACTGCAGGCCAAAGTTTTGCCGCTTTCCTCGCGAAAGGTGTAACACTGGATCTGGTTGGTGAAGGTAACGACTACGTCGGTAAAGGCTTGTCTGGTGGCCGTATCATCGTGCGTCCAAACGCAAACTTCACACCAAATCCAGGTGACAACACCATCATCGGTAACACCGTGATGTACGGCGCGACCTCGGGTCATGCTTACCTGAACGGTGTGGCTGGTGAACGTTTTGCGGTACGTAACTCTGGTGCATCAGCAGTTGTTGAAGGTGTGGGTGATCATGGTTGCGAATACATGACCGGTGGCACCGTAGTTGTTCTGGGTCAGACTGGCCGTAACTTCGCAGCGGGTATGTCTGGCGGTCTCGCTTATGTACTGGATGAAGACAACAGC
>CAIZDF010000049.1 GCA_903931645.1 uncultured Tolumonas sp. | reverse complement strand
GTAAAAGTCACAGTTGCATCGATTAGCCCCAACAAGCAGCGCGAAATCGTCGCTTCTCGTGGTGTACATCTGGTCGCGGATCATTTACTGGAAGAAGTCGCGCATGAGACGTTTGATGTGATTGTATTGCCTGGTGGTTTGCCTGGCGCAGAATACCTGCGTGATAACCCAATGGTCATTGAGCTGTTGAAAAAACAACGCGCCAAAGAATTATGGCGTGCAGCAATTTGTGCCACGCCCGCATTTGTTTTAGCTCATCATGATCTGATTGGCGATGCACTGGTTACTGGTTACCCTGGCACGCAAAGTCAGTTACCCGCCAAACAACTCCGCCAAGATCGTGTCGTCGTGGATAAACCGAACAAGCTGATCACCAGTCAGGGGCCGGCCACCAGCATTGATTTTGCTCTGGCAATTGTTGCCGAGTTACAAGGTAAAGAAACTGCGGCGCAGGTACGTAAGGATATGCTGGCGTAGGTTATTGCCCCTCAGCTGAAAGGCAGCAGGCCACCGACTCATAAGTCGACTGTGCGCCGCAGGGATGCGGCGCCCAAGCCTCCATGGATGGATTTACGGCGTGTCAGCGTTGAGTTGGTGACCTGCGCAATATTCCAGCTACTTACTCTCCACTAGAGAACATATTTTTAATCCAATCTACCGGTGTACTGCTGCAACTTTCTTCTGGTGGTAGTTTATCGGTTCGGGCCGGTAACATTAGCGCCCCGCCACAACCACTGGCCACAGGTTTACCATCGACGTTGAAGTTCACCATGGAAATACCTTGCGGTACCTGCAATTTCAGCGAATTCACGCCCCGTCGTTGCATATAGTTAGTAAACAATGGCAACGCACCGTTGGCACCAGTTAAACCAGCCGGCTGGTTATCATCACGTCCCACCCAGGTGGTGATCAGCTCGTCGTTATCCATTCCTGTAAACCAGGCATCACGCAGGTTATCCGTCGTACCCGTTTTCCCCGCTAATACAGCACCGGGGAACTGCGACGCCAAAACCCGCGCCGTGCCCTGACTGGCGACTTTGGTCATGGTAAACAACGTCAGATAGGCAGATTGACTATCAATACGGCGCTCGGCTTTCTCGGCGCGCTGATACAACACTTTGCCATCACTATCCTGAATAGTGCGGATCGCGGTTAAGGGCTGATATAAGCCTTGTGTCGCTAATGTCAGATAGAACTGATTAACCTCAAATGGCGATAACTCCAGAATGCCCAAAAACAGGGATGGGAAAAGAGGAATATCCTGCGTCACGCCGAGTTTTTTCAGCGTCTCCACCACCGCTGGGATGCCAACCGCCATACCTAAACGAACGGTCGGGACGTTCAGTGAATTGGCCATCGCCGCATATAACGGCACATTCCCACGATAGGTTTTATCGTAGTTTTGCGGTGCCCAGGTTTTACCGCCCTGATTACGCAGCTGCAATGGTTCATCTTTCAGCGGTGTTGCCAACTGATAACCCTGATCCAACGCCGTCAGATAAACGGCCGGTTTAACCTGAGAACCAATCGGACGCCGCGCATCCAGTGCACGGTTTAAGCCGGCATAATTGGTATCCCGTCCACCAACTAACGCAGACACTTCACCGGAATGGCGGTTGGTCACCACCATCGCACCTTGTAGTTCCTTGCGGTTCAGGCGTTTTTCAATGCTATCCAGTTGTGAGGACACCGACTCTTCCGCCGCTTGTTGCGCCACCGGATCCAGACTGGTAAAAATCTTCAGGCCAGACTGTTTGAGAAACCCTTCACCAAATCGTTGGCGTAACTCACGACGTAACAGATTCATAAAAGCCGGGGTACGACCAAAGGTCATCTGCCCGCGCTCCAGCAACCCTAAAGGCCGCGAGGCATACAACTGGAACTGCTCCGGTGATAGCTGATTATTTTCCAGCATCAGCCGTAAAATCATGTCGCGACGCTGTTGTGCCCGTTCTGGATAACGCCATGGATCGTAATAAGACGGGCCGCGCACCATGGTGACCAGCAACGCCATTTGATCCGGCTCCAGCTCATTGATTGGCATACCGAAATAGAAATACGACGCCAGACCAAAGCCATACACACCTTGCGCATAGTTCTGACCGAGGTAGATCTCATTCATGTAGGTTTCGAGGATCTGGTTTTTCTCATAACGGTAATCGATGATCACCGCCATGTAGGCTTCCTGCACCTTACGCATCAGGCTGCGTTCACGCGTGAGGAAATAGTTTTTCGCCAGCTGCTGAGTCAGCGTACTGCCGCCCTGTACCGCATGACCGGCGCGTAAATTAGCCAGAAACGCACGACCAATCGAGAGAATTGACACGCCGCCATGGCTGTAAAAATCACGGTCTTCCACCAGCAACAGCATGTTAACGAACGTTTGCGGCACCTGATTAATGCGCAGCAAAATACGATCTTCGATCTCATCGCCACTGAGACGATCGAGCAATACCGGATCCATGCGTACATAGGCCAGTTCATGCTGATTATCGGCACTTTGAATACTCGCCAGGCGTTGCCCGCTGAAACTCAGCAACAATGGGCGTGTTTTTTCTGCACCATCGGCAAAATCAAACGAACGGCGGATCACCAGCATCCGCTGGCCATTCACTGCATATTGTCCCGGCCCTTGCGGGTGAGTACTTTCGCGGTAATTCAGCAGCTTCAGCTCATGCAACATCTGCTGCACCGACAAGCGCTGGCCGGGAAATAACTCCAATGGACGACTGTATACCACCGCCGGAAGCTGCCATTTCTGACCATCAAACTTGCTGTGGATCAGACTGTCGAGATAGATGCCAAACATCACCATGAAGGCAATGCCCACCAAACTCAGTTTGATTGCGAAACGTATCCAACGGCGCCAGTGCCAGAATGGATATCCCATTACTTTCTTTGTTACCGGTTTCTTTGCCAAAATGAATTAATCCTTTTGCATCAGTCTTTTCACTGTTTTTGTCGGCATTGCTTCTAGCGGGTCATCGGGCCAAAAATGTTTCGGGTAACGCCCTCTGCCCTCTTTTTTTACATCGTTATACGCCCCTTGCCAGAAAGCCACCAGATCCTGCGTGATCTGTAACGGGCGTTTCGCCGGCGATAACAACTCGATCTGTAATGCTATTTTGCCATGCGCAACTTTCGGGGTGTCGCGTTGACCAAACATCTCCTGAATACGAACCGCCAGCACCGGTGCGCGTCCTGCGGCATAGCGCAATGGAATACGGCTTCCGGTTGGAGCGGTAAAATGGGTGGGTAATAATTCATCAAGTTTTTGCTGCTGCGCCCAGCTTACGTTCCCTTTCAAAATGGTCAGGAATGATAATCGGCGCAGATCATCTAAACGCGATAAACCATCCAGATGCGGTAATAACCACTGCTCCAGACTCGCTAATAACGTCACATCGTCAGCCGCAGGCAATGCTAATTCCGGCAACCAATCAGCAGCACAACGCCAGCGTTGCAACCACTGTTCACTGTCTTCACTCCACGGCAGACACGCCAGACCATGTAAGCGGATCCCTTCCAGCAAACATTGTGTTTTTTGCTCGGCACTCAGATCGGTTAATGGCTGACGTTTCAGTACAATTGCGCCTAAGCAGGCTTGTTTTTCTGCACGTACCCGCTCGGCTTTGCTATCCCAACCCAGATGTGTTGTTTCACGAAACAGCTGTGGTTGCATGTTCTGCAGCGTGACGATATCCAGTGGCTCTGCGGTATAGATGCGTAAGCCTTGTTCCGTTTGTTGCAGTGACACTGCCACCAGCCACTCTTTGCCCTGACAAGGGTGATCAAACATCAGATCTGCGCGCTGCCCATTTGCCAATTGATAACGCAATTCACCGCTGATTTTAGCGATACGATCAGGCCACGCCAGCGCACACAGCAGATCGATCTGCGCAACAGAACAAGACGGCAAAGCAGCTTCGCCGTTTAACCGTTGCCACCAACGCTGGGCCGCCGGGCGTAAACTGTGACTTAACCGCTGCAGCTGCACAAAGACAGGATCATTGCCCAACACGCGCTCTTCTTGTAACGCGACCAGATAACAGGCCGCAGCCAGTAAATCAGCATAACCTTGCTGCTCCAGCGCCTGTGCACCTAATAACAAATGCCCTAAGCGTGGTTCACAAGGTAAGGCGGCAAGCTGATGGCCTTTATCAGTCAATTTATGCTGCGCATCAAAAATTTCCAACCATTGCAACAACTGACGGCCTGCGGCCAAGGCCGCAGCCGGTGGTGGATCTAACAACGGTAATTGTTCGGGCGTACTCCCCCACAGTGCAGCTTCCAACAGTAATGATGACAGATCACTGCACAGGATCTCTGCCGGAGCCTGTTCTTCCTGACGTTCTTGTGCCTCTTGGCTCCACAACCGATAACAAACACCGGGGCCTAAACGACCAGCACGACCGGCACGTTGTGTCGCCGACGCCTTAGCGATCTGTTTGGTCTCTAGTCGCGTTACACCACTTTTTAAATCGAAACTGCTACGACGCTCCAGACCGCTATCAATCACGACCTGAATACCTTCTATGGTCAATGAGGTTTCCGCTACGTTGGTCGCCAGCACAACTTTGCGTTGCCCTGCCGCACAAGGCAAGATCGCCCGCTGCTGCTCGGCAAACGGTAACCGGCCGTGCAAACGTAACACGGCAATAGAATCGGGTAAGCGTGGCTGCAGCCATTCCGCCAAACGATCGATTTCACCAGCTCCGGGCAGAAAGACTAACAAGCTGCCCTGCTCATTCGAAATGGCATCAATAATCACCGAACCCCATTGCGGCACTAACGGTTGTTGTCGGTTTACTGGCTGATAGTGGTAAGTGATCGGATAACTGCGACCCGGGCAATTCAGCACTGCAGCATCGGGTAACAGCTCTGGTAGCGGTAAACCATCGAGTGTGGCTGACATCACCAGTAATTTCAGCTCAGGTCGTAATGCCGCCTGACTTTCTAACGCAAACGCCAGTGCCGTATCGGCTTGCAAACTGCGTTCGTGGAACTCATCAAAAATCAGCAGATCGACACCGCTCAGCTCCGGATCTTGCTGAAGCATGCGCGTCAAAATGCCTTCGGTGACAATTTCCAGCCGTGTCGCTTTACTGGTTTTCTGCTCGCCACGTACGCGATAACCCACCTGCTGCCCGACCGGTTCACCCAGTTGCTGCGCCAGATATAGCGCAATATTTCGTGCAGCCAAGCGGCGTGGTTCCAGCATGATAATACGACCACTGCCCGCCAATTGTTGTAACAGGAATAAGGGCACTACCGTCGATTTACCCGCGCCCGGCGATGCCTGCAGGATCACCTGATTGTGCGAATGGCACGCCTGCGCAAGTTGTGGCAACAGATCGTGGATGGGTAATTGCGACAAAATAGCTCTCCGTAATAATTCCTCGGCAAATGGCATCGAGGTTATACCCGCCGGCATTGTGCCAAAGCTTTCATGACATTGAAACGCGCAAGCCAAAACAAAAAAGCCCGCAAAGCGGGCTTTCATACCAAATAAGCGAGGAGTTAAATCAACCCTTCGGCTTCTAACGCTGCTTGTACGGCTGGGCGTGTTGCCACCACTTCGCGGAAACGCTCGATGTGTGGCCATTTTTTCAATGGGATCTGTAAACGACCAAACCAGCCGGTCACAACAAACAGATAGATATCAGCAACACAGTAATTCGCGCCCATCAAATAACCGCCTGCCGCGAATTTATGTTCGATAGCATCAAGACGCAATGACAAACGTTCAATGATGGGTTTACGTTGTTCTTCGGTGATAGTTGGGGAAAACAGCGGTGAACAGGTTTTATGCAATTCAGTGGCGATAAGATTTAACCAGCCAATCGCGCGATAACGTGCAACACCGGCTGCCGGCAACAAGCCAGAGGCCGGAGCCTGATCAGCAATAAATTGCATGATCGCCGGGCCTTCGGTGATCACATCACCAGTGTCCAGTTGTAGAGCTGGCACATAACCTAATGGATTAATGGTGCGATAATCTTCGCCTGACGCTGTCACTTTCTGGCGTAAATCGACTTTTTCCAACTGAAAATCTAAACCTGATTCGCGTAATGCAATATGGGAAGCCTGAGAACAGGCGCCGGGAGCGTAGTACAGTTTCATCGTTTCTCCTTAATG
>CAIZDF010000048.1 GCA_903931645.1 uncultured Tolumonas sp. | reverse complement strand
TGCTGGTTTCCGGTGGCCACACCTTGCGGGTGCGTGTAGACGGTATTGGTCAGTATAAAATCCTCGGTGAATCAGTCGATGACGCAGCAGGTGAAGCTTTTGATAAAACAGCGAAATTGCTTGGGCTGGACTACCCCGGTGGTGCGGCATTATCAAAATTAGCCGAGCAGGGCACTGCCGGACGGTTTGTGTTCCCGCGTCCAATGACAGATCGTCCGGGGCTGGATTTTAGTTTTTCCGGCTTAAAGACTTTTGCGGCCAATACGATCCGCAGTCAGGGCGATGATGAGCAAACCCGTGCTGACATCGCGCATGCCTTCCAGACGGCGGTGGTTGATACGTTGGCTATCAAGTGTAAGCGGGCCTTGCAGGAAACCGGCCTGAAGCGGTTGGTGATTGCCGGTGGTGTCAGTGCGAACAAACAATTACGCGCTGAATTAGCGGCAGTGATGAAAAAACTGGGTGGTGAAGTGTTTTATCCGCGCCCGGAATTTTGTACCGATAATGGCGCGATGATCGCCTTTGCGGGTTTGCAGCGCCTGAAAGCGGGGCATACGACCGGGCTTGAGATTGTGGTACAGCCACGCTGGAATCTGGAAACGTTAGCGCCGGTGACGCCGTAACGGGTTGTTGGGCCAGATCTTGGGCTCGCGGCCATGTAACAAGCGGCTGATATTCTCGTGATGACGCAGAATGATCAGACAACAGAGCATGGCCACGGGTAGAGTAAATTCGGGTTTCAGACAATAGGTATACAGCGGTGCTAACAACGCCGCGGCCAATGCTGCCAGTGATGAATAGCCGGTGAGCAGTAATATCAGCAGCCAGGTTATGATCATAAAGCTGCCCATATCCAGCCCGAGTGGCATCAGGGCGCCAAGTGCGGTGGCAACACCTTTGCCGCCGCGGAAATGAAAATACAGCGGGTACATATGCCCTAAACAGGCGGCGATACCGATAAAGCCAAGATAGACCGGTGGAATGCCGAGATACCAGGCCAGATAAACCGGCAGGGTGCCTTTCAGCATATCTAGCAGAAACACGATCAGGGCAGCAATGCGGTTACCGGAGCGTAGTACATTCGTCGCCCCGGGATTGTGTGAGCCATAGTCGCGGGGGTCGGGTAGGCCACAGTAACGGCTGATTAATACGGCGTTACTGATTGATCCCAGCAAATAAGCCATGCCAGTCATGGCAAAAGCGAGAGCGAGCATGGATCTCCTGATGTTGTTCGCGGACACTATTTTTCTATCGGCGCTGGCTGGAGTATGATCCACACCAGATATCCGTCTTCCAGATTAGCAGAATTAGGTTAAAACATGGATAAAGTCTTTATCGATCATCTCGAAGTTTATTGCACTATTGGTGTCTATGAATGGGAAAAACAGATCACCCAGAAACTGGTGCTGGATCTGGAAATGGATTTTGATACCCAAGCCGCTGGTGAGCAGGACGATATGTCATTGGCACTGGATTATGCGGCGGTGTCAAAACGCGTCACCGATATGATCAGTACTCGCCCGATTGGCTTGGTTGAAGCGGTGGCAGAACAGACGGCACAGTTGCTGTTGACTGAGTTTCCGATCTTGCGGGTAAGAGTGCGAGTGACAAAACCGGGGGCAGTGGTAAATTCCCGTGGTGTCGGGGTTGAGATCATTCGGGAGGCATAATGGCCCGTATTTATATCGGTGTCGGTTCGAACATCGAACGGGAACATTATCTACGCGCAGGCTGGCAAGCTTTGCAGCAGGTGTTCTCGGCATGCTGTTGTTCCACCGTTTATGAAAGTGATGCGGTCGGTTTTGACGGCGCACCCTTTTATAATTTGGTGATTGCAGCAGAAACCAGGCATGGTGTGGCGGAAGTGGCAGCACAATTACGGGCTATTGAATTTGCTCATGGTCGCCCAGCGAATGCGCGCAAATTTTCTGGCCGGACACTGGATCTGGATCTGCTGGCTTATGATGAGTTAGTGATCACGACGCCAGTGGAATTACCGCGCAGCGAGATCCTGCATAATGCGTTTGTGTTGCGCCCGTTTGCTGAGCTGGCACCACAATGGCGGCACCCTCTCGCAGAGATGACGCTGGCGCAATTGTGGTCTGAATATAATGCTGAGCGCCAGCCTCTACGCGCAGTCGAATTCGACTGGCGTTAAATTTTAGATATCGTTCCAGCGACAATGCACGTCGCGGATCGCAAAAATACGGCGGCGACTGAGTTGTTGCCGTATGGCTTCCCCCGTGTAACCTGCTTCAACAATCGGTCTGACAGCGATAGCGGCGGCAGCGTCATAGGCTTCTTGCACATAACTCGGTTGCAAATATTCCCGCTCAGCAAAACCCAGGCGGCCGTGAAAATCTGCCTGACAGCAGAGCAACAGCTGTGACAAGCGTTCCGGCTTGCGCCATACATCCAACCGATCAAATAGTTTCAGCATCGTCGCCGGGCGCAGTTGTAATGCGGTATGCACCAACGAATGCAATTCGCTGACTAACAAGGCCAGATCGCGGTAATCATTCGGCACTCTCAATCGTTGACACAGGTTGCGGATCAAGGGTAAACCACGATCGCCATGCCCATGATGACTTGGTAAAACATGCTCAGGTGTTTGTGCCTTGCCTAAATCATGGCAAAGAGTCGCAAACCGCACCGCTAACAAATCACTGCGCTGACTGGCTTCGCGTAATGCCATCATGACATGAATACCGGTATCTACTTCCGGGTGCCAGTCCGGGCGAGCCGGCACGCCAAACAGCGCTTCAACTTCCGGCAATAACACGCTTAACGCTTCGCAATCATGCAGGATCTCAAAAAAGATCTGCGGATTGCGATTGGTTAACACTTTTTCCAGTTCCTTCCACACGCGCTCAGGCGTCAGATGATTTAGTTCACCGCTACGGCTGAGCTGGCGCATGAGTGCCAGTGTTTCCGGCGCAATGGAAAAACCCAGATGATGAAAGCGTGCAGCGAAACGGGCGACACGTAATACGCGCAGCGGATCTTCACTGAAGGCGGGGGAAATATGACGTAAAACACGATCATTCAGATCGTTGATCCCGCCATAAGGATCGTAGAGCTGACCGGTTTGATCTTGCGCAATGGCGTTGATCGTCAGATCGCGGCGCAGAAGATCTTGCTCCAGGGTGACATCCGGTGCCGCGTAACAGGCAAAACCGGTGTAACCTTTGCCTTGTTTGCGTTCAATTCGTGCCAGTGCATATTCTTCTTTGGTTTGTGGATGCAAAAATACGGGAAAATCGCGACCAACAGGCTGGTAGCCTAAATCCAATAATGTCTGTGCTTCACTACCAACCACGACATAATCCCGCTCTGTGACCGGCAACCCCAGCAGCTTGTCACGTACAGCACCACCAACCAGATATATTTGCACCCGTTTTTCTCCTCTATTTTCACCGCCCGATTATAGCCTGCTTTGACTTCATCCGTGCTGCGGATTACTCTGCGACGAGTACTTACAGGATCAGCTGATTATGTATAAAGCCTTTTTTAATCTGACGGAAAATCCGTTTTCGATATCGCCGAATCCTAAATACCTCTATATGAGTGATCGCCATACCGAAGCGCTGACACATTTAGTCTACGGTTTACGCGATGGTGGTGGATTTGTGTTACTGACCGGTGAAGTTGGTACCGGGAAAACTACAGTGTCTCGCTGTTTACGGCAGCAATTGCCAGACGATACCGATCTGGCATTTATTCTGAACCCCTCGTTATCGACTGAAGAGCTGCTGGCTTCTGTCTGTGACGCCTTCCAGCTCACTTATTCTCAGCCCGCCACGTTAAAAACATTGTTTGATGCTTTGCATCATTTTCTCTTACAAAATCATCAAGCTGGGCGGCGGACACTGCTGGTGATTGATGAAGCACAGCACCTGATGCCAGAAGTGCTTGAACAACTACGCTTATTAACCAATTTGGAAACCGATGATGCCAAATTGCTGCAGATCGTGCTGATAGGTCAGCCGGAACTGCAACAACTGTTACGGCAGCCGTTATTACGACAATTAGCACAGCGGATCACGGCCCGTTATCATCTATTACCGTTAGATCTGAATGACGTTGATTCGTATGTTCGTTTTCGTCTGCAGGTTGCCGGCTGTTTGCAACCGATATTTACGCCATCGGCGATCAGAGCGTTACACCGCTTAAGTAGCGGCATTCCACGCGTGATCAATTTGATCTGTGAACGCGCCTTACTGGGTGCCTATGCAGCTGGGCGTGAGCGGATCAATGACAAATTACTGGCACAAGCGGCCTATGAAGCAACCGGTGTGCGCGATGAAGGCAGTACTGGCGCAGTATTAGCTTTTTCACTAGCAGGTATGCTGATGTTGGCCGCCGGTTGGTTTAGCTGGCAGCAGTGGGGTTTTTTACCAAAACACCCAGTGAAAAAAGTAACGGTGCAAGTCGCTTTACCGCCAGATGCCAAATTGGTGAAACGTTTTGATCAAGCTATTGCTGAAGCCAATTATGAAGATCAGGCTGTTCAACAGTTATATCGGGTCTGGGGTTTTGAAACGGCGATTGACGAGGCGCGTTGTGATAATGCACAGCGCGCACGATTAGGCTGTGTGCAAGGCCAAGCCTCGCTCGATGACATTATTAAGTTAAATTATCCGGTTGTTGCTCGTTTGACGGCGAAACAAGGGCAGGATTTTTATGCCGTAGTGTTACATGTTGCCGATGGTCAGGCTGATGTATTGTTAGGCAGTGAGCGTTGGCAAGTATCACAAGAATGGCTCAATAAGGTGTGGGGAAAAGATTACACTGCGCTTTGGCAACTGCCAGAAAGTAATAATAAGGTTATTTCAAAACGCAGTGGCCCAGCGGATGTGTTGTGGCTGGAAACCGTGGTGAGTCAGGCATTGCACCAGCCACCACGGAATAAATTATCGCGGTTTGATGCACAACTGGCTACTAAGGTGCGTCAGTTCCAAAAACAAGAAGGGCTGACTGCCGATGGTGTTGCGGGTGAGCAAACGCTGTTACGGATGGTGGTGCGTAGCCGAGAATCAGTGCCGCGTCTGAATGGCCGCATTCCGGCCCAGCAAACAGTCAATAACGCCAGTGATAGTGCAGAAACAGATAGTGCAGAAACTGAAGGAGGAGCCAGCTAATGTCACTATTAACCTCCGCATCTCGTCAGGCAAAACGAGTAGAACAAGCACATTTTTTCATGCCGGAAAGTCTTTCCGGTGAGCCAGGTCGTCGGGGGCTGTGGCTGGCATGGTTACTCGGTTTACCGGTCTGTCTTGCGCTCGGTGCTGCGACAAATTATGGCTGGCATCTGTTGCATAACGACCCGGTGGTACAAAAAATTGAAGTGCCCCATGCAACGGAATTGCCTTATAAGCCCGCAGAGCAAAATTATGAGTTTGCTACCCAGCCCTTGCCTGAAGAAATAACACCAGAGCAAAATCTGGCGATGGACTCGACAACTGCTGAACCACCTAGTGCCAAATCAGCAGAACCAGTCGCCGAGGTCGATTCGAAAAGTACGTTGGAAAAACGTTTTATGCGGGCTGTGAATGACACAGGACAGTCTGCTCCGCCTACTTCTGCTACAGTTACCGAATCGGAAGCAACGCCATTGGCTGCATTACCGGCCCGGATCAGCCAACAGGTTGCAGCAATGAAATATGGTGCACATGTTTATTCTTCGGTGCCGGCAAATCGCACCATCAACATTAATGGCCGCGATTATCATGAAGGGGATGAAGTGGTCAGCGGTGTGGTTTTACTGCGAATTGAAGCCAATGCCAGTATTTTTCGTGTTGGCTCGCAAAGTTTCAGTTTAAATGCGCTGACCGACTGGCGGGGCTATTGAAAGCATGATCTGACCGGTGCACTATAACTAATTGAGTTAAAAGCTAAACCAGCTGTTGGCGGATAATTTATAAAAAAGACCGGAGAGGCCCCGCATGAGCAATGAAGTGGAATTGAAGTTTCTGGTCACTGAAGATGTCTTTTCACATCTGGAACTGGTGCTGAATTCACTTAACGTTACTGAACGGCAGGATCAGCAATTAGAAAATATCTATTTTGATACACCGGAACAAGCACTTCGCGGACTTGATTGCGGTTTGCGGATCCGAACCTTTCGTGGCCTGCATGAGCAGACGATCAAAATGGCGGGCCAAGCGATTGGTGGTTTACACCAGCGGCCAGAATATACCTTACCCTGTAATGATAATTGGCCTGATCTGCGTGCGTTTCCTTCTTCTATCTGGCCTGCAGACACGAATGTTGGTTTGATCCAGCAATCGCTGATGACCTTATTTCGGACCGATTTTCATCGTAGAACCTGGAAAGTGGCATTAGCCGATGATTCACTGATTGAAGTCGCGTATGACATCGGCTTTATTGATGCGAATGGTCAACAGGAAGCCATTAATGAAGTTGAACTGGAAATCATTTCCGGTTCGGTTGAGCATTTATTTGCGTTGGCTAAATTGTTAGTGACGCGGCCTGGTTGGCAGCTGGGGTGTGCTTCCAAGGCGCAGCGGGGTTATCGACTGGCGGGCTTAAGTGCGGAGCCTGATGTTCGGCGGATGGGCATCGTGCCGGTAACACCAGAGCTAACGGTGGAGCAGGGGTTAATTACCGCCTTAGAGTTTTCCCTGCGCCATTGGCAATTTCACGAACAACTTTATATGCAACAACCTTCTATTGGTGCGTTGTTGCAACTGCGTAGTGCTACTTCACTGATCCTACATACTCGGTTGTTATATACCGAAGTTTACGCTGCATTAACTCCAATCGACTGGGAAGATGATCTGCAGTGGCTGATAGAACAATTGTCTTGGCTGGATGAAGCATTGGTATTACAACGCATGCAGTTTGAATATCGACAAATGTTAAAAGATGCACCGTGTCAGCATGAGCTCACCAGTGAAATTGCACGTCATGAACAATTATTACCAACCATTGAACAGACACAAACATTATTTTTATCAGTGCGTTATTGCCAAACGTTATTAAAACTATCGGCTTGGTTGGCACTGTATAAAGTGGAAAAACCGTCCAGCCCTGGGCTTACGCAGTCTATTTATTCGTTAGCGGTTGCATCGTTGGAAAACAGCTGGCAGGAATTACTCTCACTCTCCAAACTTGGCGATGCATTAGACCATGATAGTTATCAGCGGTTACGTGAAATGCTGCGTCATAACCTGCAGGTAGGTGTGTGTTTCGCGGCACTGTTTGAGAGCGAACGCCAGCAAGGTTTTCGTTTACCTTGGTTAAATATGCTGGGGCGATTGTCAGATCTGGAACATATCGAATGGATTTTTGGTGCCGCTAATTGCATGGCTTGTCCACATCAGCAGGAATTAAACAGCTGGCTACAACAGGAGTTAAAACCGCGGTTGATCGAGCTGGATGAGATCCGTCAGCGTGGAATTGGTATGCAGCCATATTGGGAAATAGGTGACATCAGCTAATCATCTATCAATTGTTCGTTGATTAGAAAAACTAAGGGACAGCATAAGCTGTCCCTTAACTTTAATGAGGCAACCTGGATTATTTCTGCTGACGCTTCATCGCTTCAAAGAATTCATCGTTGGTTTTGGTCATTGAAAGTTTGTCGATCATGAATTCCATTGCGTCGATTTCGCCCATTGGATGAACGAATTTACGCAGGATCCACATTTTCTGCAGTTCATCTTGCGCTGTCAGCAACTCTTCACGACGAGTACCAGAACGAGTGATATCAATTGCCGGGTAAACACGTTTCTCTGCAATCTTACGAGACAGATGCAGTTCCATGTTACCGGTGCCTTTGAACTCTTCGTAGATCACTTCATCCATCTTCGAGCCAGTATCAACCAACGCAGTCGCAATGATGGTTAATGAACCACCTTCTTCCACGTTACGTGCGGCACCAAAGAAGCGTTTTGGACGATGCAGGGCATTGGCATCCACACCACCGGTCAGCACTTTACCGGATGATGGGATCACGGTGTTGTAAGCTCGCGCCAGACGAGTAATCGAGTCGAGCAGGATCACCACGTCTTTTTTGTGTTCAACCAGACGTTTGGCTTTTTCGATAACCATCTCAGCAACCTGCACGTGACGCGTTGCTGGTTCATCAAAGGTAGAAGCAACCACTTCACCTTTTACCATGCGTTGCATTTCGGTTACTTCTTCAGGACGTTCGTCGATCAGCAGTACGATCAATTCACATTCTGGGTGATTATTGGTAATACTCTGCGCAATATTTTGCAGCAGAATAGTTTTACCGGCTTTTGGTGGTGCGACGATCAGACCACGCTGACCTTTACCGATTGGCGATGCCAAATCAAGGATACGGGCGGTAATATCTTCTGTTGAGCCGTTACCACGTTCCAAACGCAGGCGTTTGGTCGGATGCAGCGGGGTTAAGTTTTCAAACAGAATTTTATTACGTGCATTTTCCGGGCGGTCATAGTTGACGGTGTCAACTTTCAGCAATGCAAAATAACGTTCACCTTCTTTTGGCGGACGGATTTTACCGGAAATAGTGTCGCCGGTACGTAAGTTGAAACGACGTACCTGGCTTGGAGAGACATAAATGTCATCCGGGCCTGCAAGATAAGAACTATCAGCGGAACGCAGGAAACCAAAGCCATCCTGCAAAATTTCCAGCACGCCATCACCAAAGATGTCTTCCCCGCTTTTCGCGTGGGCTTTGAGAATGGCAAAAATGATATCTTTTTTATGCAGACGGGCCAGATTTTCTAGGCCCATAGATTCGCCCAGATGTACCAGTTCAGAGACTGCTGTATTCTTTAGTTCAGTTAGATTCATAGAGGTGATGTAGTTTCGGGAATTGCATGGTTGGATTGATTGCTGGATAAAGCTGCTGGAGAGAGCGCATCAAGCGGGTACGAACAGCATCGTTTAATCAAATTAGCGTCAATTTATCAGGGCGTCTAGCTATCTGCAGTGAGAAATGGATGAAAATCAGGCATTATTAAAAACTGAGGAGGCTTTAGGCCCCCTCAGATCGCGTAGATTAGATATTCGCGTCAAGAAACTCTTTCAACTGAGTCTTAGACAGTGCGCCAACTTTAGTGGCAGCGACAGCACCGTTTTTGAACAGCAGCAGAGTTGGAATGCCGCGGATCCCAAATTTTGGTGGAGTACCAGAGTTCTGATCGATGTTCAGTTTGGCAACAGTCACTTTGCCGGCGTATTCGCCAGCTACTTCGTCTAGGATTGGGGCAATCATTTTGCATGGACCACACCATTCAGCCCAAAAATCAACTAAAACTGGGGTAGAGGCGTTTACTACATCACTTTCGAAACTGGCATCGGTCACGTGTACAATTTTGTCGCTCATTTTTTACTCCACATTTGCAATTCGTTTACTGTATCAATATAGGGGTACGAAGATGCAAATTAAAGGGATCAAGAAATAAAAGCCAAACAGTTACCTTAATTAATAGATACTGTTTATTATTGCAAACCTAATTTAATAAGCCTGTTGCCCATGAGCAAAACACATCTTACAGAGATCAAATTCGCTGAACTCGGACTGGAACCACAAGTTCTGGCCGGTCTGGAAGCTAAAGGCTTTCATAATTGCACGCCGATTCAGGCAGAAACGATACCGCTATTGCTGACCGGAAAAAATATTGCAGGTCAGGCACAAACCGGTACTGGTAAAACAATCGCCTTCCTCGCGGGTACATTTAACTACTTGCTGACACACCCAGCTAGTGCTGAGCGTCGTAAAAATCAGCCTCGCGTGCTGATCATGGCACCAACTCGTGAGCTGGCCGTACAAATTTATAATGATGCCGTGCCGATGGCCGAAAGCTGCGGTTTTAAAATGGGTTTGGGTTACGGTGGTGATGGTTACGACAAGCAACTTGCCGTATTGCAGGAAGGTGTTGATCTGTTGATCGGGACTACCGGTCGTCTTATCGATTATCTGAAGCAAGGTATCATCGATCTGGGCGCGATTCAGGTGGTGGTATTGGATGAAGCTGATCGTATGTTTGATCTGGGCTTTATCAAAGATATTCGTTACCTGTTCCGTCGTATGCCGCCACCAGTACAACGTTTGAATATGTTGTTCTCGGCCACACTGTCGCTGCGCGTACAGGAGTTGGCTTACGAGCATATGAATGAGCCACAACATATTCAGATCGAACCGGAACAAATGACCGGTCAGCGCATCAAAGAAGAGTTGTTCTATCCGTCTAACGAAGACAAATTGTTGTTATTACTGACGTTGATGGAAGAGGATTGGCCAGAAAAAGCCATTATTTTTGCTAACACTAAACATGGTTGTGAAGATGTTCACGCTTGGTTGCAGGCGGATGGTCATCGTGTTGGTATGTTGACCGGTGATGTGCCGCAGAAGAAACGTCTGAAAATCCTGGAAGACTTTACCGCCGGACATTTGGATGTGTTAGTCGCTACTGACGTGGCGGCTCGCGGTTTGCACATTCCTGATGTGAGTCATGTATTCAACTATGATTTACCCGACGATGCGGAAGATTATGTGCATCGCATTGGTCGTACTGGCCGTGCTGGCCGTAGTGGACATGCGATCAGTTTTGCTTGTGAAGATTACGCGTTTAACTTGCCGGATATCGAAGAATATACCCGTCATCCGATCCCAGTTAGTAAGTATGATCCAAGCGCACTGCTGGATGATGTGACGCCACCGAAACGCGTGATCCGCCATCGTCTGCCAGTGAATCGTAACATGCGTGATCGCCAGCCTGCTGGCCGTCGTCGCCCGGGTAATAAATCTTAACGACAGGATGTCTCACGTGGATCAATCTCCGTTATATGCCGCAATTGATCTTGGCTCGAATAGCTTTCACATGCTGGTGGTGCGGGAAGTGGCTGGTGCCATTCGCACTGTGGCCAAGGTCAAACGTAAAGTGCGTCTGGCTGCCGGACTGGATAATGAACACAATTTGAGCCTTGAGGCTATGGCGCGGGGCTGGGACTGTCTGCGCTTGTTTGCCGAGCAGTTGCAGGATGTACCACGTGAGAATATCCGAGTGGTTGGTACCGCCACTTTGCGCCTGGCGCGGAATGTTGATTCATTCCTGCAGATCGCCGAACAGGTGTTAGGGCATAAAATCGAGATCATTTCCGGCGAAGATGAAGCCCGTACCATTTACCAAGGTGTCTCTTGGACATCGAGTGGGGAAGGTAATCGTCTGGTCATTGATATCGGTGGTGCCAGCACGGAGTTGGTGATTGGCGAAAGTAATGATGCCAAGCTGCTGAACAGTCTGCATATGGGCTGTGTTACTTGGATCAAACGCTATTTTGCTGATGGCCTGCTGAACGAAGCCAATTTTACCGCGGCTATCGAAGCGGCTAAAGTTGTTCTGCAAGAAGTTGCTGAAGATTATCGTGCGCTGGGTTGGTTAAGTTGCGTGGGTGCATCCGGTACGGTACAGGCGTTGCAGGAGATCATGATTGCACAGGGGCGCAGTGAACGCGTTACTTTGGCAAAATTGTATGAACTGAAAGCGCAAGCGATCACCTGTGGCCATCTCGATATGCTGGTGTTGCAAGGCTTAATGCCGGAGCGACTCAGTGTTTTCCCGTCTGGGTTGGCGATCCTGATCGCTATCTTTGAAATGCTGCAAATCGAAAATATGACGCTGGCGGGTGGTGCGCTACGCGAAGGTTTGATTTACGGCATGATTGGCCAACGCCGCAGTTGTGATGTGCGGGAACGGGCCGCCGACAGCTTGATCACCCGTTATCAGATGGATCGTATTCAGGCTGAACGAGTACGTGATGCCGCACTGTATGCTTTCCAGCAAGTACAGAAAGAGTGGCATCTGAGCGAACAGTATGGCCGTCCGATGTTGCGCTGGGCGGCGATGTTGCATGAACTCGGGCTT
>CAIZDF010000047.1 GCA_903931645.1 uncultured Tolumonas sp. | reverse complement strand
ATTGACGATTATGCGCATCATCCCGAAGAATTAAGGGCATTGATTACAGGCGTGAAAGACATGTTTAAAGGTGAAAAGATTACCCTGGTATTTCAGCCACATTTATTTTCCAGAACAAGAGACTTCTTCGATGAGTTTGCTTATAGTTTAAGTCTGGTAGATGAATTAATTCTTCTACCTATCTATCCGGCAAGAGAGTTGCCGATAGAAGGAGTGGATAGCATTATGATTCTGAATAAAGTAACATCTTCATCAAAGCAGGTTTTGAGTAAAGAAGGGTTAAAAGAATGGCCTGCTGCTGGTGAATGGTAAGGCAGTGTTGATCCGCGGTACCAATCGCCACGAATTCCACCAAGATCGCGGGCAGGCGGTGCGCCCCGAAGACATGCTGCAAGATGTGTTGTTGATGAAGCGTTATAACTTCAACGCCGTGCGCGCATCGCATTATCCGAACCACCCATATTGGTATCAGTTATGCGATCGTCTTGGTTTGTATGTCATTGATGAAGCAAATATTGAAACTCACGGCATGATCCCAATGCGCCGGTTGTCGGATGATCCGTTCTGGGCGGGGGCATTCCATGAACGTGTCACCCGTATGGTGGAACGTGATTACAACCATGCCTCGATCATCATCTGGTCGCTGGGTAATGAATCAGGTCATGGCGCCGTGCACGACAGTATGTACAGCTGGATCAAAGCGCGTGATCCAAGCCGGCCAGTGCAATACGAAGGCGGTGGCGCGAACAGTGCGGCAACCGATATTGTTTGTCCGATGTATGCGCGAGTCGATGAAGATCAGCCGTTCCCCGCAGTACCGAAATGGTCGATCAAGAAATGGGTTGGCATGCCGGGCGAAGATCGTCCGTTGATCTTGTGTGAATATGCGCATGCGATGAATAACAGTCTCGGCGGTTTTGCCCTTTACTGGCAGGCGTTCCGGCAATATCCGCGTTTACAGGGCGGTTTTATCTGGGATTTTGTCGATCAAGGTATTCGTCGTGTCAACCCTGAAGGGCAATCGTACTGGGCCTATGGTGGTGATTTTGGTGATACGCCGAATGATCGCCAGTTCTGCTTAAATGGTGTGTTCTTCCCTGATCGCACGCCACATCCGTCGTTATATGAAGTGCAGAAAGCGCAGCAATTCTTCCAGTTTAAGCTACTTTCAACCACGCCGTTGACCATTGAAGTGAGCAGTGAATATCTGTTTCGACATTCCGACAATGAGCAGCTGCGTTGGCAGATCATGCAGCAAGGTGAACTGAAAGCGTTTGGCGAACAAGATCTGTCGGTCGGGCCGGAAGGGCGCATTACGCTGACTTTAAGTGAGCAACTACCGCATCTGCAGGCCGGCGCCGAAGCGTGGTTGGATGTGTCGGTGCATGTGCTGAACGATACGCCATGGGCTGAAGCTGGGTTTGCGGTGGCGAAAGAACAGTGGCCGCTGCCGGTGGCGTTTGCTATGCCGAAAGTGGAATTGAATGGTGCTGGCATCAAACCCTCTTTACTGGATAACGGCAGTTGCTGGCAGGTGGTATGGGGTGAGCAAAGCTGGAGTCTGGAGAAAAAATCGGGCTTGCTCATTGAGTGGCTGAAGGAAAAACGTTCACTGTTGTTATCGCCACTGAAAGAGCAATTTGTTCGCGCGCCGATTGATAATGATATCGGTGCCAGTGAAGCTGATCAGGATGATCCGAATGCCTATATTGCCCGCTGGCAAGCGGCTGGCTTAAATCAGCTACAGAGCCGTTGTTTCTCAGTTCAAGCCTATCAAGGGCTGGAAGGTGTGATCATTCAGGTGGAACGCGGTCATTTCCATCAAGAAAAATTGTTGTTGCGTTCGCACTGGACCTATCATTTTACCGCGCAAGGTGGGTTGAAGCTCGATTTGACGACTGATGTAGCGGAGGGTTTACCGTCATTAGCGCGGATCGGTGTACTGTTGCATCTCGACGAGCAGAGTGAACAGGTACAGTGGTTTGGTCGTGGACCACATGAAAACTACCCTGATCGACAGGCTTCGGCGCACATTGGGGACTGGCAATTGCCTTTAGCCGAGTTGCATACACCGTATATTTTCCCATGCGAAAATGGTCTGCGTTGTGATACTCGTGATCTACAGCTGGGGGGGTTACACGTGAGTGGTTTATTCCATTTCCGTGTCAGTGCTTATAGCACGGTGAACTTAGCCAATACGCGCTACCAATATCAGCTACAGGCGGAGAAAGGCCTATTCCTGCATCTGGATGGCTTCCATATGGGGGTTGGTGGCGATGATTCGTGGAGCCCGAGTGTGCATACCGATCATCAACTGGGGGCGGGAACCTATCGTTATCAAGTAACGTTGAGTTATAAGAATTAGATTTGAATTGTAAAAGGACGACTGGACAATAAAACGTGAACACGCGGTGAACCCATCCATGGGCGCTCGACGATGGCATCCCTGCCATCGACGGTTCACTTATTTATCATCCGGCCGTCCTTTAATCATCAAGTTATAGCCTAATAAAAAGCCCATCCATGTTCATGGACGGGCTTTTGTTTTATCTAGTCAAACCAGAATTAGTCGTGATCATGTAACGCCATTGGCGCCACGGACTCGTCAAATTCCTGTAATGGTTTATGTGTTTTACCGACAAAGGTATAAATCACCGGCAGCACAAACAGCGTAAAGAACGTACCGATGGTCAGACCGGCCACGATGACGATACCGATACTGAAACGGCTCAAGGCCCCCGCGCCTATTGCGCCTAACAGCGGTAATAAACCGGTCACCATCGCAGCTGTCGTCATCAGGATCGGACGTAACCGCACACGTGCCGCGATTTTCACCGCATCCATTTTGCTCAGGCCTTTTAATAACTGCTGTTCACGGGCTACTTCGCAGATCAAAATCCCGTGTTTACTAATCAACCCGACCAGCGTGATGATCCCTACCTCGGTGTAGATGTTCATGGTCGACAAACCCCACGCCAACGCAACTAACGCACCACTAATTGCCAGTGGCACCGACATCATGATCACCAGCGGGTCACGCCAGCTTTCAAACTGTGCGGCCAACACTAAGAAAATCACACACAGTGCGAGTAGGAAGGTAAACATCAGCGCGTTGCCTTCTTGCACATACTGGCGTGCAGCGCCCATGTAGTCATGCTGATATCCCTGCGGGAAATCAGTAACGACGTTATCTTCCAGCCATTTCACCGCATCACCCATTGGCATGATCGGTACGATACCAATCGTCGCTGAGTTCAACTGGTTGTAATGGGGTAATGACCGGATCTCACTTTTCAGCTCGACCGACACCAGATTGTTGAGTGGAACGGACTGCCCGTTGGCTGCTTGCACGTAATAGTGTTTGAGTGATTCCGGATTGAGACGGAACTGACGCTCAACCTGTGGGATCACCTCATAACTACGACCGTTTAGTGACACGCGGTTGACGTTACCGTCACCCATCATGGCACTCAGCGTAGCGCCAATGTCTTGCATCGTTACGCCATATGCCCCGGCTTTATCCCGGTTGATCTTAATGTGCATGGTGGCGGAATCAAAAGCGAGATCAAGGTCGGTATAAACGAACTGATGGTTAGTTTTGATTTTCGCCAGTGCATCACTTGCTACTTCAAACAAGCTGCGGAATTCGTTCGGTGTAGTGATCACCAGCTGCAATGGCAAACCACCGCCGGCACCAGGCAGTTCTGGGAACTGGAACGAACTGATCGCCACGCCCGGCATATTTTGTAATGCCGCGTTGGTGCGAGCGACCACCACTGGGGCTTTTTCTCGCTCACTCCACGGTTTTAAGATCGCGATGCCAAGGCCTTGGTTACTGTTGGGAATACCCGCCAGCGCCAAGTTGGTCGACATGGCCGGATCTTTCATCAGTGTTTCACCCACAGCGGCCATATTGTTTTGAATATAGTCGAGGTTGGCGGTGTTCGGCGCCTTAGCCATCATCAGATACGCACCGCGGTCTTCTGACGGTGCCAGTTCAGCCGGGATCAGCTTAAACAGCAGCGGCATTACTGCTAACACGATAACACCGAACACGATAATGACCGGACGACGGGTCATCACCTTATCTAGAATACGGCTGTAAACGGCCGTCACGGAATTCAACGTGTTTTCGACACCACGCTCAAACCGATTCGGGTTAACGTGTGGTTTTAGCATCACTGCACACATCATCGGTGACAGTGTCAGTGCAATAACCCCAGAGATAAACACCGCACCCGCCAGGGTCAGCGCGAACTCTTTAAAGATCGAACCGGTTACACCACCCATCAATGCGATAGGGGTATATACCGCCGCCAGCGTGATGGTCATGGTAATAACCGGGCTGGCAATTTCGCGCGTGCCAATGATCGCGGCACGGAACGGGCTTTCACCGGCTTTGATGTGTCGATCGACGTTTTCTACCACCACGATCGCGTCATCAACTACCAGACCGATCGCCAATACCATCGCCAGCAGCGTGATCAAGTTGATGGAGAAACCAAACATCTGCATCAACATCACTACGCCGACCAATGACAGTGGAATGGTGATAATGGGGATCACCACCGCACGCATTGAGCCGAGGAACAACGCAATGACCACCAAGACTATGGCGGCGGCTTCCACGATGGTTTTCAGCACTTCCTTGATGGACTCATTGATCGCTTGTGTTGAGTCATACAGCAATTTCATGCTCATGGTGTTAGGCAAGTTTTGCTGGAAATCAGGCAGCAATTTACGCACGTTCGCCGCAATATCTAACGGGTTAGCCGAAGGGGATGAGTCAACCGCGACGATCACCGCTTCTTTACCATTGGCTAGCGCACGATATTGGTCGTGGTTTTTCTCCAGCGTGACTTTAGCGATGTCGCGCACGCGGATCACCGCACCATCATGGCTGGCAACCACCAGATCTTCCAGCTGTTGTGTGCTATTCACCTGGGTATCGGCTTCTGCGTTATACAACACAAAATAACCGGTCGCCTGACCTGGCGCTGACTGATAGTTGTTAGATTGCAGAACCGACATCACCTGTGACGATGATAGGTTATAGGCACCCATTTTCAGCGGATCTAACCAAATACGCATCGCAAATTGCGTACCGCCATACAGGTTAACTTTCGCCACCCCAGGCACGGTAAACAGCTGTGGTTTGATCACTCGTTCCAGATAATCGGTCAGCTGAGATGAGTTCAGCACCGCACTGGAAAACGCGATATACACAATGGAGGTGTTACTACCGGTCGAGGAGGTGATCGACGGATCATCTGCTTCCTTCGGTAGTTGTGAACGCACCGAGTTAACTTTCGCCAATACATCCGCGAGTGCCGCATTGGGATTGGTGTTCAGACGCATGTTAACCGTGATCGTTGAGCGCCCTAACTGACTGCTCGACGTCATATAGTCGATATTTTCTGCCTGAGCAATCGCTTGCTCTACCGGCTGGGTAATAAACCCTTGAATAACGTCTGCGCTGGCCCCGTAGTAATTGGTGGTCACGGTAATAACGGTGTTGGTGACTTTCGGATATTCGCGGATCGCCATGCCACGCAAGGCTTCCAGACCGAATAACACCATCATCAGGCTAATTGTGACGGCCAACACGGGCCGCCTGATAAAGAGATCAGTAAATCGCATGCTCAGCTCCGTTACAGTGCAGGCACAGTAGCCGGTTTAGCCAGTGTGTTATCTTCCACGGCTTTTACCTGACTACCATTAGATAAACGGATTTGGCCGGAAGTGACAACCACATCACCGACTTTCAAACCGCTCACGACGTGTGCCACATCTGCATCACGTTCCGCGACATTAACCACGGTCTGTTTTGCAATTTTAACCGGTTGGCCTTTGGCATCTTTACCATCTTCGACAACATAGACGGTTTGACCATACAGCGTGAAATTCACCGCGGTTTGTGGAATAACCACCTGTTGCTGTTGCACTGGCAGCATGACCTGCACCTTGGCGTACATGCCAGAACGTAACTGACCTTCTGCATTTGGAATCGCTGCCTGAACTTCCACCACCCCAGAGAGTTGTTTCACGATCGGTTCAATCGCAGCAATCGTGCCTTTGAACGGGCGTTGTGGATAGGCATCGACGAAGATATCTAACTGCTGACCGACTTTAATTTTGGCCAGTTCAGTTTGGGCAATGGTGAAACGGATCTTCATGACCGAGGTATCTTCTAAGCGCACGATGTTGTCGCCAGCTTTCAGATATTGACCGAGGAACACGTTACGCAAGCCCACCTGACCACTGAATGGCGCTCGAATGGTCATGCGATCAATCGTCGCCTGCAGCGAGTCGATTTGTCCTTCTAACGCCAGATATTCAGCTTGTGCATCGTCCAGATTACCTTTTGATACACCACCTTTCGCATACAGACTACGCATACGCTCATAGTTAGCTTTTGCGGCAGGAAGTCGGCTTTGTGAACTTTTCAGATTGGCGCGCTCGACATCAGTATTCAACGACATCAATAACGTGCCTTTTTTCACTTTCTGACCTGATTCAAACGAGATCTTATCAACCGATCCGGCGACTTGAGTGCCAATATCCAGACCTTGGTTAGGTTCAATGAAACC
The DNA here is from genome assembly GCA_903931645.1 of uncultured Tolumonas sp. Classification (GTDB taxonomy): domain Bacteria; phylum Pseudomonadota; class Gammaproteobacteria; order Enterobacterales; family Aeromonadaceae; genus Tolumonas. Next base: position 1,209 of record CAIZDF010000047.1, on the reverse strand, counting down.
AATCGCTTCCAACGTTGGCGCCCAGTCGGTGCCTTTTATTGCCAAGGTCGTGACCGGGAATACGGGGGCTGGTTTGCTGGCCATTGCTTTACCCATCTGGGCAAATTTATAAAAGTTAAAACCAATCACACTGCCAAATAACAACAGCGCGACCAGTAACATGATAACCATCCACTTTTTCATTCTGCTCTCCGTTATATGCTTTTATCGGGGGTTAATCCGCCAGAATGGCGCGCCAGCTAGCCTGGATCAGTTGCTCTTCCAGCTCAGCAGTCATCTCAAAAGGGGTTACCCTTTGTGTCTGTGAAATACTCAATACGGAACCAATACTCAAATAGCCCAACATGCAGGGTGGCATATTGCGAAACAGGCCGTTATCAATACCAGTTTGGAAAAACTGCTCGATAGGTAACCATTGTTCGTCGGCCCATGCACGATCATCTTCGTTATAGAAAGGTGAACGTTCGTATAGATCCTTAAAGTGCACCAAACTCTGTTTTTCTTTCAATTCGTGATAGGCGTTGAGCCAGAAATACCGATATTGTTCGAATGGCCATAACGTCGGGTCATACACTTTCAGTAAACTGCCCAGCATGTCGGTGACTGCGCGTCGGTAAATTCGACGGATCAGCACTTCTTTACTGGGGAAGTGCAGATACACAGTGCCAGCGGCAATGCCGGCGGCTTTAGCAATCATCTGCATCGAAGTGCCATGAAAGCCATGGTCGATAAACAACTGTTCGGCGTGAGCCATGATCAATTCTGGTTTCTGTTGTGACATCTTTACACCAATAGAAAATGAATGAACGTTCATTCAATTCGGCTAGTGTAAATCGATCGGCCTGCAGATCAAGCAAAAATTGAACAACAACGATTCCTATTAGTAAGTGATTGATTACAGTTCCAGCAACTGAACATTTTTTTGTTAAAATTACTGGACATGTTTTTCATCTGCCCTTAATATTCGCCCCGTCTTGAGGACAAGGCGCCCGTAGCTCAGCTGGATAGAGCGTTGGCCTCCGGAGCCAAAGGTCTCAGGTTCGAATCCTGTCGGGCGCACCAGCGTTGATAGGCTGAACTGAGAAACTTCAAGATAGCAGTGGTGGCTATAGCTCAGTTGGTAGAGCCCTGGATTGTGATTCCAGTTGTCGTGGGTTCGAGCCCCATTAGCCACCCCAGATTTAAAAGTAAAGAACACGATGCGAGGGT
>CAIZDF010000046.1 GCA_903931645.1 uncultured Tolumonas sp. | reverse complement strand
CAAGTGAATAATTCGCGTTTCTAGTGTCAGAATGGGCGGCAACGTAATAATGCCATTTGCATTATCATCCGCATTATCATTATTATGCGCCATATCCAAATGCAGCGTATCGTTAAACAATTTACTTTGCCGCGTAGTGGTGTCTGGCATGCCTTTTCTGGCTCACGCCAGCAGGCGGAACAATTTATCGAGCTGGGTTTTATGTTGGGTATTGGTGGTGTGATCACCTATCCACGGGCTGAGAAAACCCGCAAAGCAGTGGCCAAATTACCAGTTGAGAGTTTATTACTGGAAACCGATGGCCCGACCATGCCGTTGTTTCAACGCCAAGGAGCGCGTAATGAACCAGCCTATATTCCTGAGGTATTAACGGAGCTTTCGATGCTCAGGCAAATGCCGTCGGATGTTCTGGGTGAGGCCATCGAACGAAACGTTGAGAAAATGTTCCGAATTCGTAGAGATAAATAGTCTTTATCACTGTTTTCTATCACTTATGTGCTTGAGACAGAAGAATTTCAGCCTGTTTCACGATATTCTTATTGTTCTGCACAATACTTCGCTATTGCGCCATTTCGCGTTATCTACGAGTCTGGTGAGATTTTGCCGGTCTCTAGGAATGGAAGCTCAAGGTTGGGAGTGTTCCCATCACCTTTCGGGCACGATGCCCCGCGGTAAAGCCGCTATCATTAAAACACATCAATTTACTCTTTGACCGGATGTTATCCGGTGTGCTCGATATGGAGATACGGATGCCTGATTTACAGCAAGCCGCTCAACTGGCTTTACAATTAATGGATCTGACGACCCTGAATGATAATGATACCGATGCATCAGTGATCGCGTTGTGCCAGCAGGCCAAAACAGCGGCTGGTTCGACGGCTGCGGTGTGTGTGTACCCTCGGTTTGTGCCAATTGCGCGTAAAACATTGCGTCAGATCGGTGCCTACAATGTGCGGATTGCCACCGTGACCAACTTTCCACATGGGAATGATGATATTGAAATTGCGGTTGCGGAAACCCAGGCGGCGGTTGCCTATGGTGCCGATGAAGTCGATGTGGTGTTTCCATATCAAGCCTTGATGGCCGGTGATCAAGCAGTTGGTTTTGAGCTGGTAAAAGCCTGCAAAGCTGCCTGTGGTGAAGCGGTATTACTTAAAGTCATCATTGAAAGTGGTGAGCTGAAAACACCTGAGTTGATCCGTTTAGCGTCGGAGATTGCTATCGATGCGGGTGCTGACTTTATTAAAACCTCGACCGGGAAAGTGCCCGTTAATGCCACGCTGGAAGCGGCAAAAATCATGTTAGAGGTGATTAAAGAAAAAAATCCGGCGGTGGGTTTTAAAGCGGCGGGCGGTGTAAAAAATGCCGCACAGGCAGCGGAATATCTGGCATTAGCCACCTCGATATTAGGTAATAAATGGATCTCGGCAAGAACATTCCGTTTCGGGGCATCCAGTTTACTCGCTGATCTACTTGCAACATTAGGTCATCAATCTCAAGCGGCAGCGTCAGGTTATTAATTGAATTAGCCATTTAAGGGGGCTCCATGTTCCTTCCGCAAGAAATTATTCGTAAAAAACGCGACGGCCAAACACTGACTGACAGTGAAATTCAATTTTTCGTGCAGGGTATTACTCATAATTCGGTCACCGAAGGTCAGATTGCTGCATTAGCGATGGCGGTGTTCTTTAATGGCATGACCATGCCGGAACGGATCGCTTTAACCTGTGCCATGCGTGATTCCGGTTCAGTGCTGAACTGGTCTGAGCTTGATTTAGGCGGCCCAGTGTTAGATAAGCACTCGACCGGTGGTGTTGGTGATGTGGTCTCGTTGATGTTAGGCCCGATGGTCGCCGCCTGCGGTGGTTATGTGCCGATGATTTCTGGCCGTGGGCTGGGGCATACCGGCGGTACGCTCGACAAAT
>CAIZDF010000045.1 GCA_903931645.1 uncultured Tolumonas sp. | reverse complement strand
TAATAAGCGCCGGGTAGTTATTAGTGATCAGGCATTACAACAAATAACGGCGAATCAACCTGCTGCTGAGCCAGCCGTTGTTGATAGTCAGGCAACAACATCTTCTGCCATCACATCGGCGCATCAATTAAAACCAATTGTTAATGAAATAAAAGGTGATAGCACTTCAGTTGTTCAATCTGAATCTGCAAAGAAAAAAATATCTGCAGAGAAGAAACCTGCTGTAGAAAAGAAGGTCGTGCAGAAAAAAACAAAAGTAATCACTGAGCACAAAACTGAGCATAAATTGGTAAAAAATTCGCCAACAGCGCTAACAACAGTCAAAAATAATACAACGCCAGCACCCGTACCCGTACCAGTTGCTACTAAAGGGTATGCGTTACAACTTGCCGCTAGTGGTGATGCCGCTGCGCTTAAAAGACTAGCAGCCAGTAGTGGTTTACAAGCAAAAACAAAAATTTATAAAAATCAGTCCAATGGAAAATATGTCCTGATCTATGGTGAGTATGCATCGGCTGCTGCTGCTAAAGCTGCTGTATCAAGATTGCCTGCTTCTGTACAAAACACGAAGCCATGGCCTAAATCTTATGCTCAGATCCGTACAGAACAAGGTAAATAACAGAGCAGAAGTTACATGACCGAAAGAAAGAACCACACATTCTGCTTTAGTACAGATTTACAGCACGGATCTGAAATGAGTCGTGCCGTATCATGAAGAAACAGCGGGCATTTTTAAAATGGGCAGGCGGTAAATATAGTCTGATCGAGTCGATCACGGAGTTTTTACCAACCGGTAACGTATTGGTTGAACCGTTCGTCGGCGCAGGTTCCGTATTTTTGAATACCGATTATGATGCTTATCTATTAGCTGATATTAATCCGGATTTGATTGCGTTATACAATCTGCTAAAGACGGAACCTGATGCGTTTATCCGCCTCGCAAAAACGTTGTTCTGTGAAGAAAATAATCAACGGGAACGTTATTTCCAATTGCGTGACGAATTTAATCACACCAGAGATGTACAATGGCGTGCTGCGTTATTCCTATATCTGAATCGTCATGGCTACAATGGATTATGCCGATATAACCGTAAAGGTGGTTTTAACGTACCTTTTGGTCGTTATAAAAAACCTTATTTTCCAGAAGCTGAATTGTGGTTTTTTGCCGAAAAAGCACAAAAAGCCACATTTGTTTGCCAGTCGTTTATTGAAACATTTGCCATGCTGGAACAGGATCATGTGGTCTATTGTGATCCGCCATATGTTCCTTTATCGCCAAGTGCGAGTTTTACCAGCTATGCTGCTAAAGGCTTTTCGGAAAATGAACAGCGTCATCTGGCGGAATTAGCTTGGCAGACTGCGGTGGAAAAACGTGTACCGGTATTAATTAGCAACCATGCCACCGATTTGACCTACGACTTATATCAACATGCTGTTTTACAAGAACTGCAGGTTAAACGAACAATTAGTCGTGCAGGACATACTCGTCAACGGGTAGCAGAATTGATTGCCCGTTATGAACCACACCGACTGGCCAGAAAGGCTGGGTAACCTTAAAGACCGATGAATATGAAACCGTATCTGATTGCTCCTTCAATTCTTTCTGCAAATTTTGCCCGTCTGGGTGACGATGTTATTGATGTATTAAATGCAGGCGCTGATGTTGTTCATTTTGATGTGATGGACAATCATTATGTACCAAATCTGACCATTGGGCCGATGGTATGTAAAGCATTACGTGATTACGGTATTACGGCTCCGATTGATGTGCATCTGATGGTAAAACCAGTTGATCGCATTATTCCTGACTTTGCCAAAGCCGGCGCTTCCATCATTACATTTCATCCTGAAACATCAGAGCATGTGGATCGTTCATTACAATTGATCAAAGAACATGGCTGTCAGGCTGGGTTAGTGTTTAATCCGGCTACACCACTGCATTATCTGGATCATGTAATGGATAAACTGGATGTTATTTTGTTAATGTCAGTCAATCCTGGTTTTGGTGGTCAGAGTTTTATCCCGGCAACATTGGATAAATTACGTCAAGTTCGTCAGCGGATTAATGAAAGTGGGCGTGATATTCGTTTGGAAGTTGATGGTGGCGTGAAGGTCGATAATATCCGTCAGATCGCGGAAGCAGGTGCCGATATGTTTGTTGCTGGCTCCGCTATTTTTGATCAACCGGATTATGCTGCTGTTATTGCTCGTATGCGTCAGGAGTTAGACTCTGCGAATGTCTGATTTAAATAATGTAAAAGTTATTTTATTCGATCTGGACGGAACGCTAATTGATAGCGTTCCACAACTTTATCTGGCTGTTCAGGCGGCATTAAAATCCAATCAATTATCTGCCGTTTCTATAGAGCAGGTTCGTGATTGGATTGGTAATGGTGCCGATGTATTATTGAAGCGAGCCATATGTCAGCAATATCATTTTACTGATATCGATGAAACCTTGTTTCAACAAGTGAAAAGTCAGTTTGATCATTATTATCAGATGGGGATAGACCGCGATTATTCACTTTATCCCGCAGTTAAAGAAACATTATCTGTATTGGCACAAGCTGGTTACTCTATGGCGGTTGTGACCAATAAACCAGATCAATTTGTGCAACCATTATTACAATCGGCTGGTATTGCAGAGTTTTTCACTTACACCCTCGGTGGTGGTCGTTTACCCGTGAAAAAACCAGATCCATTACCGCTACATTATTTATGTGAACAATTTAATGTTCAGCCAGCTGAAACACTAATGGTTGGTGATTCAAAAAATGATATTCAAGCTGCACGCGCTGCTGGCATTCCTGTTGTCGGTTTAAGTTATGGTTATAACCATGGTGAACCAATAGAAAGCAGCCAACCAGATTGGGTATTACATCGCTTTGATGAATTAGTGTCGTTGCTGAACGCTGAAGTAAGGAATTGAAATGGCAAAACCAATTGTATTGAGCGGAGCTCAACCATCGGGGCAACTCACCATTGGCAATTATATGGGAGCCTTGCGTCAGTGGGTTCAGATGCAGGATGATTACGATTGCCTGTATTGTATTGTTGATTTGCACGCCATCACGGTACGTCAAGACCCTCAAGCGTTGCGTAAAGCCTGTTTAGATACGGCTGCATTATATTTGGCGGTAGGTATTGATCCTGCAAAAAGCACCGTATTTATGCAGTCACATGTACCACAACATGCAGAATTGGGCTGGATACTAAACTGCTATACTCAGATGGGTGAATTATCCCGTATGACGCAGTTTAAAGATAAATCGCAGCGTTATGAAAATAATGTCACGGTCGGTTTATTTGATTATCCTGTTTTGATGGCGGCGGATATTCTTTTATATCAAGCGAATCAGGTACCTGTTGGCCAAGATCAAAAACAACATTTAGAATTAACGCGAGATATTGCTTATCGTTTTAATGCACTTTACGGCAATATATTAACGACACCTGAACCTTTTATTCCGCCTCAGGGTGCGAAGGTGATGAGTTTACAAGATCCAACCAAGAAGATGTCTAAATCGGATGATAATCAAAATAATGTGATTGGTTTACTCGAAGACCCTAAATCAATAGTGAAAAAACTCAAAAAAGCTGTCACTGATTCAGAAGACCCTCCAGTTGTTCGCTTTGATATAGAAACCAAACCAGGGGTAAGTAATTTATTAAGCCTCATGCATGGCGCTACCGGGCGTTCTATCGCTGAACTGGAAGCCAGTTTTGAAGGAAAAATGTACGGTCATCTAAAAACTGAAGCGGCTGATGCGGTTGTTGCTTTATTGGAACCTATCCAGCAACGATATAAAGAGTTACGGGCAGATGAAGCGGCTTTATTGGCAATTCTGCAGCAAGGTGGCGAAAAAGCACAAATTCGTGCAGAGGAAACAATGCGTCGGGTATTTGATGCTATTGGTTTTGTAAGTAAACGTTAATTTCCCGGCTGAATTATAAAAAATTAATTCAGCCAAATTATTCCTGCTATATAACCTATATAAGATGAATTATGGCCTCTAAAAAAGACGAAGATATAGCTGAACCTCTGGATCTTGAATCTAAAGATATTTGGCTGCGTAAATTCAGAATGGCAAAAACTCAACAGACATTAACTTTGATGGTGGAACGAGCCATTGATCAATATCATCAAAAACCATCAGTGCTTGGGGCTATATATTTAGCTGAATGTCAAAGAGAACGAGAGTTAGAAACCGGTGTGCTGCTAAACCGCTAAATCAGCTTATTCAAATAAAACTAGCCAAATAAAGTACCTTGTTAGACAATATCATCAGTTTAGTCGTTTAAATAGATGATAGTTAGCTAGGGCATATTTATGAACAAGACGCTTAGTTGTATCGGTGTGGCAGTGGTTTTGCTGTTAGCTGGTTGTTCCGGTTCCAGTGGTGTGTCTGAGCAATATCGTTATACGCCACCGACAGCTGTACCAGTAAAAACCAGTGCTGAGGTGAATGTCCCATATGATTTATTATGGGGCCGTGCACAGCGTTGGTTGGCAGAAAAAGGATTTGAAGGTCAGGGTGAAGTAACTGGCGGTGTTTTGTCTTCATCGCAAGAAAGCTATGCCGATGGTATGCGTTACCTTGATTGTGGTAAAGGCGGTTCACGCGTTAGTATTGAACAACCTGCTGTTAAAATTAATATTATGATCACGCAAAATGCTGAAAAAGCTGTGGCTTCAATTAATTTGAAAGGCACAACGACAGTATCGTATATAGAAGGTGGTGGCGATAAAATTGCTGCGCCGTCTGTAACACCGGTTTGTGTGTCTAATGGCCAGCTTGAAGCCGACTTCCTGAATTATATTAATCGCTAAATGAATAAATAATTCTGAAATAAAAAAGCCGTTGTGATTCAACGGCTTTTTGTTTTTTACTTTATCAAACCCCAAGTTTGCCGTGGTATTCTTTCATCAGATCTTTCAGCTTAGCTGCTTCTGCTTTCGCTTCTGGAACTTTACCTTGGTCGGCTAGTTTGCTGGCAACATCAACTTGATCGATAAACTCTTTCATACCGGTTGAGAAAGTCTTACGGTTTGCACTGTCTGCAGCGTCTTTTTTCATGCTACCAGGCACGCCTGATTGTGCTTTTACTGCCGCTGCACGTAGTGATGCCAAATCCTGTTTCAGGCTGGCTGCATCAGTATCTTTCATTACCAAGCGGTAATTTTTGCCCATTTCTTTCATTGCATCGCCAACATCAACGGCGGCGAAAGCGGGTGCGATTAATACGGTTGACAATAAAACAGAAGAAAGAAAGGTTACGCACTTTTTCATCGGGAACTCCTTAGAGAGCAGTTTTGATATACCTTATCAGGCTACAACATAAAGATTAAAAATGCGTTAATAAATCGTTAATTTGTTAAATACGTAATCAATCATAAATACGCATAATTTATTGATAGTTCAAGCCAATAATTGTTATTCTTTTGATAGTTGTAATCTATCGGTATATGTAATGAATCTACGGGATTTGGAATATTTAGTCGCACTGGCTGAACATCAGCATTTTCGTCTGGCGGCTGAAGCTTGTTATGTCAGTCAGCCAACGTTGAGTGGGCAAATACGTAAGTTAGAGATTGAACTTGGCTTGATCCTGTTAGAACGAACCAGTCGTAAGGTTTTATTTACGGCATCAGGATTACAATTAGTTGCCCAAGCGAGAAAAGTGCTAGAAGACGCTCGTTTGCTAATAGAAATGGCTCAACAACATCCGGAAGAGATGGCGGGGCCACTGCATATTGGATTAATTCCGACGGTTGGCCCTTAT
>CAIZDF010000044.1 GCA_903931645.1 uncultured Tolumonas sp. | reverse complement strand
ATCATAGCTTGCGTATCACCGTTATTAGCGTCAGCTAGTGTTTGGTCTGTTATGTTAACCTTATTAACATCCCATATAGAATTTACCGCAAACACCGGCATTGAAAGAGTTATCACGAATAGCCCGACAAAAACCATCAGAACTGAACGCATTTTCATTTAAAAAGTCTCCTCTGCTAAACAAGATCACGTTTAAAATCTCCTGAAAAACCAGCGATCCATACAGGCTGAAAGGAATATTTAATTTATTTTTTCCATTATTTTTTGTGCATCCTTCTGTCCCTGTTCCGCTGCTTTGCGAAACCATTTTATCGCTTCTTCTTTATCCTCTTCCACGCCTCTACCTGTCGCATAACAAGCACCGAGATAATACTGTGCATCCTTCTGTCCTTGTTCCGCAGCTTTGCGAAACCACTTTACAGCTTCGACGTAATTTTGTTTCTCTTTTAAGTTAGGAAACTTCTTATTGGACACTGACTTGTCATAATTACCGTTATAATAAAGCCCTAACTCATATTGTGCATTCTTCTGTTCTTGTTGCGCAGCTTTGCGAAACCATTTTATCGCTTCGACTTTATCTTGCACAAATCCGCTTAATCCTAATTTATAATTAATTCCAAGCGTCCACAGCGCATCTGCATTACCCTGATCCACGGCTTTACGAAGCCATTTTTTCCCTTCGACTTCATCTTTCTCCACTCCAAGTCCTTCTGAATAAAAAATCCCGAGACTAAGTTGTGCTTTGGCATGTCCCTGTTCGGCTGCTTTGCAAAAACATTTTACAGCTTCTGCATAATCTTTATCCACACCTTCGCCGTTGGCATAACGTTGTCCAAGCTTAAACTGCTCCTCTGCGTTTTCTACTTCCTGCGTCGCATTGTCTTCTTTTTTTATTTGTGAAGATTCTTGTTTTAATTTGATGTAACCCCATTTACCGTTTTGTTTTATTGCAGCTAAGCCCTGGCTAAAATTGAATACATCCTCAAATTGGAAAGGGATGACTACCTTACCGGTTTTGTCAATGAAGCCGTATTTGCCATTCTGACTTACGGGAGCCAAACCTTCACTAAAGTCACGTGATCCGGACTCAAATTGACAGGGGATAACTACCTTGCCGGTTTTATCAACGAACCCCCATTTACGATTTTGAGTTATCCTGGCCATGCCTTCTTGAAAAGGGAATGCATACACGAATTGACATGGAATAACAATTTGGCCGGTTTTATCAATGAAGCCGTATTTGCCATTCTGACTTACGGGAGCCAAACCTTGGCTAAAGCAGGATTCAGCACCGAATTTACATGGGATAGCGATCTTACCAGTTTTATCAATGAAGACGTTTTTGCCATTCTGCCTTACGCTAGCCAAGCCTTCATGAAAAGGGAATGAATACTCGAATTGACATGGAATAACAATTTGGCCGGTTTTATCAATGAAGCCGTGTTTGCCATTCTGCATTACGTCAGCCAAGCCCTCGAAAAATGAGGACTGACGCTCGAATTGACATGGAATAACGATTTTCCCGGTTTTATCAATGAAGCCGAATTTGCCATTCTGCATTACGCTAGCTAGACCTCCACGGAAACGTGTTTTAAACTCACATGGAATAACAAATTTCCCGGTTTTATCAATAAAGCCACAATAAACTCCTGCCATAGCCCAGCATACGCCTTCAGAAAAACTGTCCGCCATATCAAACTCACATGGAATAACAACTTTACCGGTTTTATCAATAAAACCAGATTTGCAACTTTGCATTACCTGAGCCAAGCCTTCCTCAAATGAAGCTGCAAAATCATATTGACAAGGAATCACTATTTCCCATCGTATCGGTTCTCCTGCTTGGTCTTTTGCTGCACTTTCAACTGAAGCATTGCGTTGCCCATCATTGGACTGATCCTCAGTCGTTTTTACTTCCTGTGTCGTATTATCTTCTTTTGACGAGGTTGTCTTGTTGGATGTGGTTGCGTTATACTGCCAAGTTCCATCCGTGTTAAGAGTCACGTGGCGACCATCATTTGTTGTTGCCTCTATTGGGGGAGTATTTCCATTTTCAGAAGTGTTGCGCTTATTGCCTGAATTAATTCGCTCTTGTTCTTTAGTCGCCTTGCCCTCAACATATTTCTCCGTTTTCGGTTGTTGAGGTAAGGTTGACAAAGTCCTGAGATCATGCGTTTCATCGCTGGCCGAAGATTCGTTACTTGACATTTGATTGAGCGTTAGTACTGAAACTATGACTGCAAGCATAATAAGGAATGCACAGAATATATATTTCATCCTCATTCCGGAAACGTATTTTAGAAACTTATTTTTCCGGGCAGGATTGTTTTTCTTTTCAACTTTAACATTAGTTTTTTCTTGAAGGATCGCGGTACTGCCATGTCTGGACTTATCCTGTTCTTCCGAGACTGGAGAACTAACCGTTCCTACATTATGATCGCAGTCTCCTTCTGGTGGCGGAGGGACAATAAACCTTGTTTGGCATTTATGACATTTCACTTTTTGTCCGGCGAAGGAATTATCTACTTCATAAACTGTTTTGCATCCGGGGCACATAAGACGAATCATTTGATTTTACTCCTCAATATTTATCAGTGCTATTGTGATTCTCTAATTATTATTTTTTGGCAATATGTTTATTCAGAAAGTTTAACACCGCACAATAAAGCTCTGCCTCTGCGTCGGGAGTGCCGAACCCATGCGCTTCTTTTTGATTGCGGTAATATTTCACCACATTGCCCTGTGCAATAAGTGCAGCCGCTATTTTATCGGACTGTTCCGGCTTAATCAAATCGTCCTTGGTTCCGTGATATATTAATAAGGGAGCACGGATTTTATCTGCAAAATTTATGGGGCTCTGTGATTTTAATCTGGATAAGTCGGCTGGATTATTAATGTCGCCGCACATAACCCCATCCATCGGTTGCAATGGCTTCTGTTCATTCTGCACTTCCCGCAGATAGCTGACAAGATCGGATATGCCGAAAATATCTATTCCGCAAGCATAGAGTTCGGGAGTAAAAGCTAGTCCGGCTAAAGCGCAGTATCCTCCAAATGAGCCACCCATAATTGCGATTTCCCCAGGCCGGGCAATACCTTCGCTTATCAGATGCCGAACTCCGTCCGTTATATCGTTCTGTAATGTTCCTGTTCCCCAAGATTTCCAACCTGCGGTCATATAGTGTTTGCCAAAGCCGCGAGAACCTCGGTAATTCGGCTGAAACACCGCATAACCGGCAGTGACCAATGCTTGAACTCGCGGATCGAACCATCGAAACACGCGACTGGCTGGTCCCCCATGAACAAACACTACTACAGGCAGGTGTTTTCCATTACTGCCAGGAGGAATGGTAAGATAGCCATATAGCGTGTTTCCGTCACGAGATTTATAACTCATCGGCTGAACAGTGGACGTCTCACCGATGGTGATGAGGAATGAGTAGTTACCGGAAGGAAGAAGTTTAAGTTCCTTGGTATCAAAGTTAAAGTAGTAATACGCAGCCGGTACGGAATCGCTCAAGTACCTGATGATCCATTGCCGACCGTTATCAGAACTGGAATCCCACAGGATGTCGCCTGCGGGTAACTTTGCAGTTACAAGTTTGTGCATAACAGCAAATTCGCCGTCAAAAAAGTAATATCTGATCCGGTCGTCAATATAATATATCCCTTTGAGTCTGGGTTCTGCTTTCCCGACAATGATTATTCCGCCAAGATCAACCTTGTTTTCTGGGTCAGTATGAATTACCCTTTCCGAACCATCAATACAGTTTATCTCTATCAATCGTGCAAATTCGGCCTGACGGTTGCTTAAAGCATAAAACGACTTGCCGCCGTTTATAAACGCGATTGGAACAAAAATATCTCCAGGATTGCAGGAATAGATTCTTTTAGGTTTTCCATCCTGGTCAATCAAATCGGCGATGAAAGCTCCTGCATCAGAAACTTTAACCAGTAACCGCGGAACGTTATCAATCCATAACACACTACATATTCCCTGCTGGACAAAGCCCCTCATTGCCGCCTGCCTAGGGTTAGCGGCAGTGGTATATAATTCAGGGTGGCCGGAGGAATTAATAATATAACCGGCATCATCAGCCGCTTTAAACAAATCACTGATTTCCATGCCGTGTAAAACTGAAGTCAATAATAATACAAATACAATCAGGCCACAGAGGCCTGACCGTATCCGCATATATTTCTCTAACCTTATCAATACGAGCCATCCCTGCCGGTGCCTTTGCAAGCAAAACATGCATATCCATTTTTATCAAAACCGCTACCCTTGCATTGGAAACATCT
>CAIZDF010000043.1 GCA_903931645.1 uncultured Tolumonas sp. | reverse complement strand
TTTCTTGTTTATCAAAGGCGATATCACCACCATCAATAACGCCACTGTCACTGTTGATTGATTTAAAATCAAATAACTTATGATCCATTAAATGGCTTGGTGTCACGTTCTGAATTGCATTAAACATCGTTTCTATGCGACCAGGGAAACGACGACTCCAATCATTCAGCATTTCTTTCATGGCTTTACGTTGCAGATTTTCCTGCGAGCCACACAAGTTGCATGGAATGATTGGAAATTCTTTCCACTCGGCATACCGGATCAAATCTTTCTCGTGGCAGTAAGCTAAAGGTCGAATGACCACGTGCTTGCCATCATCACTGACCAGTTTCGGCGGCATGGCTTTCAATTTGCCGGCATAAAACATATTTAGCATCAGTGTTTCCAGAATGTCGTCGCGATGATGCCCTAATGCAATTTTGGTAGCCCCTAGCTCAGTAGCAGTACGGTACAAAATACCGCGGCGCAAACGAGAACACAGCGAACAGGTTGTTTTACCTTCCGGAATTTTATCTTTTACAATTGAGTAAGTATCTTCTTCCACGATCTTGTATTGCGCACCGATAGAATCAAGGTAGTTCGGTAACACTTCCGCTGGGAAGCCTGGTTGCTTTTGATCGAGATTGACGGCGATGAGCTCAAAGCGGATGGGGGCACTGGCCTGCAAATTGCGCAGAATATCCAGCATGGCAAAACTATCTTTACCGCCAGATAAACAAACCATGATGCGATCACCGTCTTCAATCATATTGAAATCAGCAATAGCTTGACCGACATGTCGACGCAGGCGTTTTTGAAGTTTGTTATTGTTGTATTGTTGCTTGGCGGAAAGATCTGGCATTGTTGCGGGCCCCAAAAAAAGAGAGGCCGCAATTATAGCGGCCGTCACTTTCTGAGCAAGCAAAGTAATATTATTCGTACGCTTTAACTACCAGTAAATCACCATGAATACTGTCAACCACCCGTTCAGCCGTATTACCGATAAATGCAGCTGACCAGCCAGTGCGTCCGACACTGCCAAGAATAGTCAAGTCTGCATCCAGTGATTGGGCCAGCTCAGGTAAAACATCTTCAGGCATCCCTTCTACGATATGGATACATTCTGCTGGAATATCAAATTTACGTGCATATTCCTCCATTTCAGTTTGATGGTGTTGCTGCATGGCATCGCTGTATAACTCAGGACTAAAACCAGGTAGTTCGAGAGCAATATTGACGATTGGGGCAGGGAATGCATTTACCAAATGCAGGCTGGCTTTCACCAGCTGTGCAATCACTTTGGCCTCATGGATGATGCGTTCATTTAATGCCATTTGCTCTGCTTCATCACTGATGTTGATAGCGGCCAAAATATTCCCACCAGCAGGCCAACCATGCTGTTTGGTTACGAGGACAGGGCAAGGACATTTGCGTAATAAATGCCAGTCGCTAGGTGTGAAAATAAATGATTTTAGCAACGAGTGATGGTGGGCACTGGTGATGACCAGATCATGGTCATTATCTTTAACCTCTTGAAGGACACATTCAAAAGGCCGGCTGTGCCAGATCACTTTTGCGTCAATATCCAGCCCTTCAGTCTGGTAAGGTTTTATCATACCGGCCAGCCAGCCAAGACGGTGAGCCACCACCCCTTGCCGCATCTCTTCGCGTTCTTCATTGGATAGAATAGAGGTGATTTCGTATGAGAAATCATAAATTGCCAGAAACACTTTAATACGGGCGACATCTTCTAACCTGGCCAGTTCCACCGCGCGTAACAAAGCTGATTGTTCCGGCATGGTGGGATCGATTACTACCAGGATATTCCGATATTTAATCATAGGAGCCTCCTTGGGTAACGATATCGCTATTACTACTACATTCAGCGTAGTCGATTTATAGCTGGATAACTGTTAGATCAAGCATTCTCCTAAGGTATTTATTTTCAGTGACTATTCCGGTGCTTGATTTCCAGCTGAACCTGCTATTTGCGATAGTGCTGCCGTGTCCAGAATGGTGACATATTTGCCTTTTACCTTGATCAAACCGATTTTTTGAAAACGACCGAGTAAACGGCTGATGGTTTCAACGGTAAGGCCCAGGTAATTGCCAATATCACCACGGGTCATGGCTAAACGAAACTCTCTGGGAGAGAAGCCGCGTTGTGAAAAGCGGTTAGACAAGTTATTGAGAAAAGCAGCTAAGCGTTCTTCGGCGTTTTTCTTTGACAACAATAAAATCATCTCTTGATCACAGATAATTTCATTGCTCATCAATCGCATGATCTGCTGACGCAGTTTGGACATTTTCCCGGAAAGCTCATCGAGAATTTCGTATGGGATCTCGCAGACCATGGAAGTTTCCAGAGCCTGAGCAAAAGAAGGGTGGTAAAGGCGAGTTACTGCATCAAAACCAACCAAATCACCTGCTAAATGAAAACCGGTGATCTGCTCATCACCTTGTTCGGTAATGGTATAGGATTTAACGGTGCCGGAACGAATGGCAAATAAGGATTTAAGCTCATCACCAGCTTTGAAAAGCGTTTCGCCTTTCTGAATTGGTTTTTTGCGTTCAATAATGGAGTCGAGAAGGTCTAGCTCGGAGCTATTAAGCGAAAAAGGGATGCAGAGTTGGCTAATACTGCAATCTTGACAGTGAATGGCTCCGCCACATGATGGAGGTCTTTTTGCTTTTGCTTTGTCCTGGATCATCTCGACGCTATTTGATTTTTGATTTTAGTCAAAAATATACCATTAATCGAGGCTGTTTGGGTAGTAATAATGACGGGGTTTTGCGGGCAGAAGGAAAGATACATCTAAAAGATCCCCATCGTTGGTAACAACGATGGGGATCTTCGCTTACTCTGCTTCAGCAGGACGTCCTGCTGGGGC
>CAIZDF010000042.1 GCA_903931645.1 uncultured Tolumonas sp. | reverse complement strand
CTACCGCAAACCCACGACCAAACTCACCGGCTCGGGCTGCTTCGATGGCAGCATTAAGTGCTAATAGGTTTGTTTGTTCAGCAATACCCTGAATTTCCGCCATTACACCACCAATATGCGCTGCTTCTTCAACAAGATTAGCTGCAGAAGCAGAGGCATTCTCAGCTTTTTGGGCCAACAATTGGATCTGGTTTCGGGTGTTTAATAAATGTGAACTGGCATCATTACAACGCTCAGATGCGCTATTTACATAATCAGCCGTGTTAACGGTTGAGTGTGCTATTTCGGCTGCAGTTTCTGTTAATTCGGTGACTGCAGCGGCAATTTGTTGAAGACTGGCCTCTTGCTGATCCATGTCTTGTTCAGTTTTTGCCACTGTTTGGAACGATTGCTCGGCGATTCCTTGCAATACTGTTGTTGAGTCTTGCACCCGGCCTAATATGGTTCTGATCCGTGCTTGCCAGTGTTGAAGATGAAAGTCAGCAATACTATGTAAATGCGTGCCAGAATAAATATGGCGAGTAAGGCTGTCGTAATTATTGGATAGGGAGCGCAGATAACGAGGCGTTGTGAACAAATGTGGATAAAAGCAAATTGCTAATGCTAGGAATGAAAGTAAATATCCCATAGCGACGGCTATATTCGCTAATGAAAGTGCCGTCAGAATAATGGCTATGGATAACCCCAGCCCAATAACGGGGCGGCGATCTTGCCAGGCAAAATTGATTTTTTTGTTTTGACGCTTTTGCTGGCGTAATTGAGCATAGGTTGTTTCTGCTCTCTGTTTTTTCTCAGGTTCCGGTTTTACCCGAACCGATTGATAACCAACAATAGTGCCATTTTCATAAATAGGTGTGACATAAGCATCAACCCAGTAGTAATCGCCATTTTTGCATCTGTTTTTGACCAAACCCCGCCAAGCTTTACCCGCTTTTAGTTTCTGCCACATATCCTGAAAGGCAATTTTCGGCATATCCTCGTGCCGGATCATGTTATGTGGTTGACCTACTAACTCATCCAGTTGGTAACCGGCGACATTCAAAAAGGCACTGTTAGCGTAGGTGATGTTACTTTTTAGATCGGTGGTTGAAACCAGTTGTTCGTGATCCGAAAAATTAATTTCTTTCTCAATATTGGCCAGATGAGCGTTATTCATTGATGTCATTTCATGTTTCTTTTGGAATGGGTGCAGGAACTAAAATTTAAAACGGTAAACTTAGTCGATGAGACGCCTCAGCTGTTGGGTTATCCAACATGGCAGAATGCAGGTAAGAGAGTAGAAAAGCCGAAGTAATGACGAACCAATAACGTTTTAGCGGTCAAATAGGATTTTTGAGAAAGCAACATGATGCACCATTCAGAAAATTAACGTTCCGATGGGGTAGGCCACAAAATGTTGCTATCGGCGCTTTTTCAAAAACAAGCGCCCAGAGATGCAAAGATAATTTGCATGCTTAGAATTGATGGCAACTCCGCTATCGTGATCAGTTTTATTGTCTGATGGTAGACCGGAAGCTTTGCGTCCTGACCTTTCGGAACAGTTTGCCTTTTTCATTCGAAAAAGATGTATTAGGCATCCATTATATTGCATCTGAATGGTGCATCGCTACATAAATATTTTCGCCTATAAAAACATACCGCCCGAGGCTTCAATTCGTTGTGCATTAACCCAGTGAGTTTGCTCTGAAAGCAGAGCTGCGATGACATTACCGATGTCATCGGGTAATCCAACACGACCTAATGCGGTTTGTGATGCCACGAACGCATTAAGTTGTGCATTGTCACGCACGGCACCACCACCAAAATCGGTTGCAATAGCACCAGGGGCAAGCACATTGACGTTGATATTGCGCGCGCCTAACTCTTTGGCCAGATATTTGGTTAATACTTCAATTCCACCTTTCATGGCCGCATAGGCGGCGTAACCCGGCAGGGCAAAACGCGCCAGACCTGAAGAGACGTTTAAAATAGAACCGCCATTAGCTAGCAGCGGTAACAAAGCCTGCGTTAGGAAAAACACGCCCTTCAGATGGATATTCATCAGCTGATCAAACTGCGCTTCGGTTGTTTCCGCGAAGCTGGCATGCACGCCAACACCGGCATTGTTCAGCAAATAATCAAAATCATCCCGCTGCCAAGTGGTTTGCAAATGGGCTTTTACTTGTTCGGCGAAAGCGGGAAAGGAATGGCTATCAGCAACATCGAGTTTGAGCGCGATAGCTTTGGCGCCAGATTTTTCGATCTCAGCGACGACTGCTTGCGCTTCTGATTCCTGACTGCGGTAGGTCAGAATGATATCGACACCACGTTCTGCCAGTTTCAGTGCGGCATTACGGCCCAGTCCACGGCTGCCGCCAGTGATGAGTGCAATTTTCTGATTCATGATTTTATCCTTGGTTGTCAGGGGTGGTGATTAAACGCTTTCGCGCTAATCAATGAAGTCAGTGTATTGGATGTTATTGGCGTGATAAATGTGACGCTTATGATTAGACTGTTCATATATAGCGAACAATAGTGAGCGTAGAAGATGAATCAGATCGAGGACATGCAGATTTATGTCCGTGTTGCTGAGTTGGCGAGTTTTACCTTGGCGGCACAGAGTTTAAATCTGCCGAAATCGTCCATTTCCACGGCGGTGCAGCGTCTGGAAAATCTCATGCAAACGCGATTATTACACCGCACTACCCGGCGCGTGCAGATGACGCAAGATGGGCTGGTTTTCTATGAGCGTTGCAAAGACATTCTG
>CAIZDF010000041.1 GCA_903931645.1 uncultured Tolumonas sp. | reverse complement strand
AATTTTCAATGAGCGATTCATGTTGCTGCAGTAAAAGTAACACTTTTTGGATCAGTGCTTCGGCACCGAATTGACTTCTAACAGCAGCACTTTCAGCACCATGTAAAAAAACATCCATGCGGTTCCAGGCTAAGTCATAAGCCAGAGATAGTTTATCTCCATCACTTTTTCCAGCCCGATACAGCTGTAATTCGGTACTTAATTTCTGATATTCCAGCTCAAGTTGCGCCAACGACCAAGCGCTCAGTGTGGTATGCGCAGTAATCCGCTGCGATACCGTCTGAAAAGAGTAAAGGGAGCTGAACATGCCAATGGTCATGCTGATGATCAGCAACCCTAATACAATAAACTTCGAGTATCCTCCCATTAATCATTCACACTGATAGAGCGTAACTGCCAGATCATGGCGCTATGATAGGAAGGTTTATCCAACTCAGGATGCTGACTTAATGGATAAATCACCCATACTGGCCCTTTGTTGCGACGAGTCAGTAATTTTCCATCTTGGGTCAACGCCAATAACACATCATATTTATAAGCATCAGCCACAGTGATGGTAGTGACATAATCGTTCAGCGCTTTGGCATTCAGTTTGGTCGCTTTTTGTAATCCTTGTTTATCCAACACATCACGTAATAAAACGCCGGTGTAAGTGTGTGAGCCTTCCGTCCACGGTGTCGTCGTGACTACCGTCTTTTGTGGCCATGCTTGTAACTGAGCTAAGGTAAAATCAGCAGCTTGTGGGCCAGCAACAGATAAAATAACCGGAGCGGAAACCTCTTTCTTCGCGGGAGCAACAGCCTCTTTTGTCTCAGCCCAACTAAACGGGGTCAACAACATACTCAAGCAACATGCTGCAATAATCCGACTTTTATTATTCATTACTTTTAACTCCGACCTAGGGGTAAATAACGCTAAGAATAAAACGTATTCGGTGGTCAAAAAGATCACCTTAAACAAATACTAGCAGATAGTTTTATGCACGAAGATCAAGCTGCTGCACGGTGCCGGCCGTACCATCTTCTTTTAAATAAACACTACTGGAACGTAATACCCCTAAATTTTTTCCCTCACTATTACTTCCCAGATTCTGAAACTGTGTCTCAACGGGATGCAGATAGATAGCACCAACCCCTACATTGGCTAATGCCACCATCCCCTTCCCGGGACGCCAAACAGAGAGTTGGCCATAAATACTGTCGCCTTCATCAATAAAATTGTTACCGTCCTCGTCATATTGCGCCAGTTCGGCAAAACCATTACCACTTTGCGCACCAAACAGCTCTTTGCCATCATCAATTTGTTGATTGTTATTTTTATCCAGCGCCAGAAAATAAGAACCGTTAGCTAATGTAGGTAATGAATCTTGCGTACCATCGCTATCGATATCGAAATTAAAACGCGCCTCTTTGAGATCAGCAAACTGACTATCCAGATTGAGTACCAACGGATCTTTTAATGCCGATTGTTTGGTGATCCGCTCAGACAACGTCATGTCCTGATATGACATGGCAAAACCTAATTGCAGTTTGATCGTCCGGCCATCAGCCGTTTGCACTTCGCCGCTGGCAGCAAAACGTAATCGTTCACTTTCTGAGGTAAATTCAGTGATCCGTACCTGATGATCGGGTTCTGAGGGGGTCGTTTGATTGCTGTTTGTCGGCGCATTCTGTGCTGTTGTTGATGATGTGGCATTCGCGCCACTGCTGGGCTGAATCGGCCGCATCAATTTGATCTTCTTACCCGTCATCGCTTCTATCATCATTTTGATGAGACGAGTATGAGCATCTAAAGATAGATCATCATCGGATAAGTCATCCGATGTTTTCTGACTTGAGGCCGAGCATGAAGAAGATGATGGTACGGGATCTGCGCTATTCTTTTTGACCGCCAAATTGCTGGAAGGCAATGCAATCGTGGTGTTCGTAGGTTGTTGCTGACGATTTTGTTCTGCCGCTTTTTGCAAATCGCGGCGACTGAGACTGACACCCAAAGCATCACGTTGTTGCAGACTGACTTCGACTTTTACATCTTGTTGGCCAGGTTTGGCTAACGTGGGTAAGACTTCCTGTTTACGTACCGATTCCTGCTGATGGTCAT
This sequence comes from uncultured Tolumonas sp., assembly GCA_903931645.1. Classification (GTDB taxonomy): domain Bacteria; phylum Pseudomonadota; class Gammaproteobacteria; order Enterobacterales; family Aeromonadaceae; genus Tolumonas. The sequence goes on along the minus strand of CAIZDF010000041.1, from coordinate 2,375 downwards.
AACTGGTTTTTAGTGACAACGTTTGCTGGGTAATACGCATAACCTCTCCCGAGTACAACATGCAGATACCAGATTGCTCTTTGGTTATCGGCATCAGACAGGTAAGGTTTAAGATCCGATCGATCTAACCGGATCGTTTTTAAGATCTTTTAATACAACCCACCGATTCTCGTTGGATGAGCGTAGGCTCCAGTGAGATGATCCTTGGTGCATCATCAGCCCCCTGAATACGTTCCAGCAGCGTATCAACCGCCTGCCGACACAGATCTTCCTGCGGTTGATGGATCGTGGTTAACGGTGGCGTCAGATAACGGGCCAGTTCAATATCATCGTAGCCAATGACCGACATATCTTGCGGCACCCGCAAACCGGCACGATATAACGCCTGATAGACCCCCACTGCCGAAACATCATTGCCAGCAAACACGGCAGTCGGGCGCTCAGGTAAGCGTAATAACTGCTGCATGGCGCTAATGCCGCCTGCAAACTCAAAATCGCCTTCGACAACATATTCGGGCCGGAATGGAATATCAGCTTCTTGTAATGCCTGACAATAACCATCCAGACGGCGTTGTGCGGGTAGTTTGTTGCGAGGGCCGGTAATCAGCCCAATATTACGGTGTCCCTGTGCAATCAGATGTTGCGTAGCAAGATAACCACCGTGTTCAGAATTATCCTGGATTTGATCGGCGATGCTCCCTAACGGCCCCCAATCCATAACCACCATCGGCACCGGCGGATGGCGGCCAAAAACCTCAGCGGATGCCGAACGCACTTCGGTACACATCAATAACAACCCATCGATGCGTTTTTGCAGCAACACTTCGAGATTATGGCTTAAGCGCTCCGGATCGCCTTCGGTATTACACAACACCAAGGTGTAACCACGCTGATAACAGATACGCTCAACGCCAGCGACGACTTCCGCAAAGAACGGGTTATTGGATGTCGTCACCATCATACCCAGTGTTCGGGTTTGATTAAGTTTTAAACTGCGCGCTAAGGCGGAAGGTGAATAGTTAAGATCGGCCACCGCTTTCAGAATACGCTCGCGAATTTCGTCGCTGACGAAGCGGGTATTGTTTACCACATGCGAAACTGTGGAGGTTGAAACACCCGCTAAGCGGGCGACATCTTTCATGGTGGCCAAAACTGCTAACTCCTTGCAGCTAAAAATGCATCAACCTCAGACCGAAGTGGAATGGAAGGCTGCGCGCCTGAACGTGTCACTGAAATTGCCGCTGCAGCATGGGCAAAACGAATGGCCTGTGCCATTGGTAACCCTTCTAACTGAGCGGTAACTAACGCGCCGTTAAAGGTATCACCCGCTGCTGTTGTGTCGAGCGCCTGCACACGAAAACCAGGAACTAATTCACCTTTTCCCTGTTCACTGACCCAGACACCACGAGCGCCGAGGGTAATCAGCACTGTTTTGATACCGTAAGCATGCAAAACATCCGCAGCTTTCTGTGCATCGGCATCGGTTTCCACCACGATGCCGGTTAATGCTTGCGCTTCGGTTTCATTAGGCGTGATCACATCGACCACGCGTAACAATGATGCCGGTAATGGCTGTGCCGGTGCCGGATTGAGGATCACCTGCGTAGCCGCTTTTTGGGCGGTTTGTGCTGCTAATTCTACCGTATTCAGCGGGCTTTCCAGTTGCATCAGCAACACATCGGCTTCACTAATTAACGGTAAATGCGGCTGTAAACGCTCTGGTGTCAACTTAGCATTTGCACCCGCAGAAATACCGATACAATTTTCACCTTCGGCAGAAACCCAAATCATGGCAACACCGGTCGTTGTGCCCTCAACCGCCATCACTGCTTGGGTATCAATGCCATCAATCACGAACTGTTCTTTCATGCGGGCGCCAATATCATCACTGCCCACACAAGCAATAAACGCAATGTCCGCGCCGGTTCTACCTGCCGCCACGGCCTGATTGGCCCCTTTCCCACCGTAAGCAATGTGATACCCGCTGCCAACCAGCGTTTCACCAGGTTTAGGAAAGCGAGGAACAGATAATACGTGATCGGCATTCACGCTGCCGAGAACGACCAGTTTTTTACTCATTTTCAGCTCCAATCAACTTCAGCCGCAATAAATGTTCATCTTAATAAACGTCTATTGGAATAAAAAAGTACCCGCACAAAGGCGGGTACTGGCTGACATTATTTAGACACCACTTTTAGTGGCACAGGAATGTTAGCGGGTACAGTTTGACCTTTCAGCACTTTGTCTGCGGTCTCAACCCCAATTGCCCCAATCTGATCAGGCTGTTGAGCTACCGTGGCAGACATTTTGCCTTTATGAACGGCTTTTACGCCATCGTCGGTGCCGTCAAAACCCACCACCAACACTTTGTCTTT
>CAIZDF010000040.1 GCA_903931645.1 uncultured Tolumonas sp. | reverse complement strand
GTCAGCCCTTGTTTTCCCCAAATGGCCTCGACCAACGGATAGGCCAACAATCCAATATTGGCACCGGGTAACGCCATTCCCATCATGCCACGAATTTTTCGATCATATTTTCGGAAAATAAACAGGATACTCAGGCAAAGCACCCCATTGACGACAAAACCTAATACCGGCAATAACGCCAATTGCGGTTGTAACGGTAATGTAGAAAAGACATTGATCACCAAGGCTGGCAACGTGATATTGAAGATCAGTTGCGCAATAGATTCGCCTTCTTTTTCGGTTAAGTAGCGCGTCCGTTTCGCTAGATAACCCAGCAAAATAATGCAAATTGAGATCAGGAATTGTCCATTCACATCTGGCGTTGACATGACAACCTCACATTTCAGGTAACGCGATGGCAGAACGTTTTGCCCGCCAGATCAGATAAAAAACCGGTAACACAATCACCGCCATCACCAGAAACACATTCTGGTGTAAATGGCGATATAAGATCCCGCTCAGCACCGTGAACAATGCCAGCGATAAGGATTGTCCGATGGCCGAATATAACGTCTGGCCAGAAATGATCGCCTCACGTGGTAAACGTTGCGCCAGATAACGCATCGCACCTAAATGAGCCAGCGTGTAAGTAAACGAATGCAACGCTTGAGCAGGAAACAGTAACCACAGCTCCAGACTAGTGCCCAGCGTGACCCAACGGATCACCGCCCCGATCGCCGCCCAGCAGAGTAAACGCTCGGATGACCAGTCGGCCAGTAAACGACGGCTGGCAGCAAACATGATGATTTCAAACACCACCCCTGTGGTCCACAGCATACTGACCGTCGAAGCAGCAAAACCTTGCGAATGCCAATAGATGGCGCTGAAACTGTTATATGCCGAGTGACTGCCGAAGATCAGCGCTTCAATGGCGAGAAAATTCAGAAATGCTTTATTGCGTAATAATTGGCCATAACCATGCGTTTCACTTTCCTGACCAATGGTGCGCGGTGCAGGCTTCATCGGTACATGGATACAAAAACCTGCCAGTAACAAAAACAACACGATACAGTGCAAGATCCAACTTGGCCCAAGATGTTCAATGACAAAACCAATCAGGGTGGCACCAACAATAAAAGCCGCTGAGCCCCACAGACGAACATTGCCGTAATCCAGATTGACCTGAATGACCATGCGGGCAGCCACCGCATCACTTAACGGTAATAAGGTTGGATATACAAAATTGACCAGTAAGGTGAATAAAAAGATCACCCAAAACTGCGAGGAAAGATAAAAACCAACAAAGCTGAGTAAGCCGCCCAACACCAGCAACCGGGCAATAGGAATAAGTCGTTCAGCGCGTTTCGCCTGCCGCATGATCACCAGACTGCCGCACAAGCGCATGGCAAAGCCGATACCCAACAACAAACCGATTTGTTCTGACTGTAAACCGACCGATTCCAGCCAGACACCCCAAAACGGTGAAAAGATACCCAAAACTAAATAGATCGCTGATAAGTTCAGCGCTAACCAGGGATAAGGTGACATGAAACAACAACAGAAAGGAGGAATGGCGCACAGATTAACAAATTGCTAAGCATCTTGCAGGAAGCAAACAAAGAATAATTGTGCAGCGAGTCACATAGTTACCGGAAACAAATGCCAAAAGAAACCGGTTTCAATCTCATTTTGTACTGATTCTTTACTGTGATAGTTAAGCTATTTCCGCGTATCAGCTTATGGAATAAAAAATGCCCGACAACAAAGCTGACGGGCATCGAATAACACAGTGAAACGGCAAAAACTATTTCGCAGGTGAAGCCAATTTAGCTCGAATAGCATGAATTACCATTGGCAGCAGAGAAATCACAATGATCCCCATCATCAGCATGGTGAAGTTTTTACGTACAAACTCCAGCTCACCAAATTTATAACCCGTGTAAGCAAATGACATCACCCATAACGCACCACCGACCAGATTAAACGCCATAAAACGTTTGTAAGTCATCGCCCCCATGCCCGCTACAAATGGTGCAAAGGTACGAATGATCGGGACAAAGCGGGTAATAATAATGGTCTTACCACCATGCTTCTCAAAAAATGCATGGGTTTTGTCCAGATAGTCTTTTCTGAACACTTTGGAATTCGGGTTTTGGAACAGCTTGACCCCAAAGAAGTGGCCAATGGTGTAATTGAGAATATTGCCCGTCACCGCTGCCGTCATTAATAACGCAACCAATACATGGATATCCATAGCATTCGGGCTGCTTTGTGTGGTGGCCACTAAGGCGCCGGCGGCAAACAGTAAAGAATCACCCGGTAAAAATGGCGTTACGACAAAGCCGGTTTCACTGAAAATGATCAAAAATAAGATGCCGTAGACCCAAATACCATAAGTGGTAAATAGCTCCTGCAGATGCACATCAATGTGTAAAACAAAATCAACGACCAGATGTAACCAATCCATAAATGAGATCCCGATCAAAAAGTTGCGCAAAGTCTAAGCGATCCAACAAGGGGCGGCAATCGCCCCGAGAAGAGATTTTTACTTAGGTTTACAGAAGGATTATTGCGGCTTTTTGACTTTGGCGTCTAACTCAGCCAGTTTGCTTTCCATTAATGCCCGAATGGTATTGCTGCAATCTTTAACGGTTGCACGCTTCCATTGTTGAGAATCTACAGGTGGCAGCATTTCCACGATAATTTCGCCATTATCCCAGCGGTTGAGATCAATTTGCCCGGCATAACTGGAACAAACGATCGGCACCAGTGGTACTTTCGCCGCAATGGCCGTATGAAAGGCGCCGGTTTTAAATGGAATCAAGCCCCGGCCTTTAGAGCGCGTACCTTCTGGAAACATCCAGATCGAGATGCCACGTTGTTTTATCTTTGCTACAACCTGACGGATGGTGTCTGCTGCTTTACTGCTCCGCGCACGGTCAATCAGGATATTACCGCTCAGGTAATAAACCTGACCAAACAGCGGGATCCAAGCCAGACTTTGCTTCCCCATAGACACGGTGCCCGGCATGACACATCCCAACACCATGATGTCGTAATTGGTCTGGTGGTTGGCAACATAGACAGCAGACCCGATATTGCGGCACTCATCTGGAATAATTCGTTTAACTTTAACGCCCAACACCCAGCAAGCCCAATTGAGCATACGGGATAGGTAATACACGTTATTTTTATGGCGCGGCCGCGCTAAACAGACCAGCATGCCAACAACAAACCAAACCACCAACAACACGATCAATGTGATAATTCGTAACACTTTTAGCATGAAAATAACCTTTTATACTGCATCATCAGAAGCTGAAACACTCAGTTCCGGCTCAACTCGATCAACTCGCTGCAAACCGCGAGGCAATTTAGCTCCGCGACGACCACGTTCCCCGTGATATAACGTCATATCACCCGGTTTCAGCGTCAATTTGCGTTTTCCGGCATACAAGGTCACCGCTTGATCCGGGCGCACCACCGCGATATGGCTAACAAACTCTTCCCGGCTGGCCACTTTATCGGCAGGAATACCGATCAGTTTATTGCCTTTTCCTTTACCCAACTGCGGCAATGTGTTCAGTGGGAACAACAACATACGGCCTTCACTGCTGATCACCAGACACAACAGATCATCTTGTTTACCGGTGATGTGTGGCGGTAACACCAGCGCACCTTCCAGCAAAGTTAACAGTGCCTTACCGTTTTTGTTTTTACTCACCAGATCGTTGTAGGTACATAGGAAACCATAACCCGCATCAGATGCGATCAGGTAACGGTCCTCTTCATTGCCCAGCAACACATAACGTGTCTGTTCGCCGGTCGCAAAGCTGAGTTTGCCGGTTAACGGTTCGCCCTGCCCACGCGCCGATGGCAAAGTATGCGCTTCCAACGAATAGGTGCGGCCTAAGTTACTCATAAACACCGCTTGCTGGTTACTACGCCCTTGCGCACTAACCAAATAACCATCACCGGCTTTATAACTTAAGCCTTGCACATCAACTTCATGCCCTTTCGCGGCGCGAACCCAGCCCATTTCTGAAACAACAACCGTGACCAACTCACTTGGGGTCAGCTCTTTTTCGGTCAGCTGTTTGGCTTCCTGACGTTCCACCAGCGGTGAGCGACGATCATCGCCATATTTTTCCGCATCGGCCTGAATTTCTTTTTTCAGCAGATTGCCCAGTTTACGCTCTGAACCCAATAAAGATTGTAACTGGTCACGTTCCTTGGCTAACTCATCTTGCTCACCGCGGATCTTAAACTCTTCCAGTTTCGCCAGATGACGCAGTTTCAAATCTAAAATCGCATCAGCCTGGATCTCAGATAAGCCAAAGCGACGCATCAGCTCTTTTTTCGGCTCGTCTTCATTGCGGATGATGGCGATCACTTCGTCGATATTGAGATACGCGATCAGTAAACCATCCAGAATATGCAGACGGTTCAGCACTTTATCTAAACGGAATTGCAGACGACGGCGCACGGTTTCACGACGGAACGCCAGCCATTCGGTCAGGATCGTCAGCAGGTTTTTGACCTGTGGTCGGTGATCCATCCCCAGCATGTTGAGATTCACACGATAGCTTTTTTCCAGATCGGTGCTGGCAAACAGATGCTGCATCAACTGCTCAACATCGATACGATTGGAGCGCGGAATAATGACCAGACGCGTTGGATTTTCATGATCCGATTCATCACGCAAGTCACTGACCATCGGCAATTTTTTCGCCTGCATCTGTGCCGCGATCTGTTCAATCACGCGCGCACCAGACGCCTGATGCGGCAGTGCGGTAATGACGATATCGCCATCTTCCATGTGATAAACCGCACGAGCACGGATCGAGCCTTTGCCCGTTTCATAAATTTTACGGATCTCGGCCCGTGGCGTGATGATCTCGGCCTTAGTTGGATAATCCGGCCCCTGCACATGCTCGAGCAGATCAGCCATAGTCGCACCAGGGCGGTCAAGCAGTGTGATACAAGCCTGTGCGACTTCGCGTACGTTGTGCGGCGGAATATCAGTCGCCATACCGACCGCAATGCCGGTAATACCGTTTAGCAGAATGTGCGGTAAACGGGCAGGTAAAATCTGCGGTTCTTGCATGGTGCCATCAAAATTAGGCTGCCACTCAACCGTGCCCTGTTCCAGTTCACTCAATAACAGTTCAGAGAAACGCGATAAACGCGCTTCGGTATAACGCATCGCCGCGAACGATTTCGGATCATCCGGCGCCCCCCAGTTTCCCTGCCCATCGACCAGCGGGTAACGATAGGAGAAAGGCTGCGCCATCAACACCATGGCTTCATAACAGGCGGAATCACCATGTGGATGGTATTTACCGAGAACATCCCCGACTGTACGTGCCGATTTTTTATGCTTCGCCAGTGCTGATAGGCCCAGTTCACTCATCGCATACACAATGCGACGCTGCACCGGTTTCAGACCGTCCGCGATATGCGGTAAAGCGCGATCCATGATCACGTACATGGAGTAGTTGAGATAAGCCTGTTCAGTGAAAGTTCGCAGCGGTTGGCGCTCGACTCCATCTAGGCTCAGTTCAGCATCACTCATGTTTATTATTCTCTTGGTATCTCTCTGATTACTGGCCGCTAGCCTACCATAATCACCGCTTTACAGCGCGGTTTTAGCATCACAGATGCCACGCAGCTAAAATAATATTTAGGATAAATCTTGTTCATTCAGCTCCGCAATAGACTATATTTTAATCTACATTATTTCGGATAAAAGACGGCAGGAGAAATAGAAAGCGGCCAAAAGAACCATGAAAACGGCCGACTTAATACTGCTGAATAAATTCTAACGAGAGAGCACATGGCAATTGAACCAAAGTGGTACGCTGATCCCAGTGCATTAAAACAACACTGGCGGACAGGTACGGTCACGTATCTCATCGCATTATCAATCATCGCGCTGCTGTCGCTGTTTTCACATTATTTAGTACAAAGTATTGTGCAAAAACAAGAAGCCACCGCACGGGTTGTCAATCAGGCCGGACGGCAAAGAATGCTCTCACAGCGCATCACACGTTTTGCCGGTGAAATGCTGCTCCCCATCGAACGTCAATCAACACCCCAGTTACAACAAGAATATATTGCGGCGATCAATAACATGGCGGAAGTGCATCAAGCGTTGGTGAATGGTTCTGTACGTCTGCAAATCCCAACATCAGACTCTATAGCCATTCAACACCTGTTTCACCAAAACCCGATCAATCTGGATAAACAAGTTACCGAGTTCATTACTACCGCCAAACAACTCGCCGACACGCAATTAAGCCAAGAAACTCGGCACAATGCGCTGATCCAATTACGCTTAGCCGCCAATAGCAAGTTATTAGATAGTCTCGATACACTGGTTAGCCAATATCAGCGGGAAAGTGAACAAGCGGTCTATAAACTGCAGAATTACAACCGATTATCATTATTTGGCATGTTCCTGACCTTATTTCTGGAAGCGTTATTTATCTTTCGTCCTTTGTTACTCAATTTGTTTCGTCGTGAACAGCAGTACCATCAATTACTGGCGGAAATGGAAAGTGAAATTAGCGATCGGATCCATTTTATTGCCTTCCATGATCCATTGACTGAATTACCAAACCGGCTTTCATTGATCGAGCGGATCAAAACCGCTATTCAAGCCGTGGAACAGAACCAAAGTCATCTTGTGGTTATTTCTATTGGCTTAGACCGCTTTAAAGATATCAATAATTCTCTCGGGCACGATCAGGGCGATGATTTGCTGGTGGCTATCGCTAGCCGCTTAGGCGCCACTGCACACGAGCATAATGGTGTTGCAGCGCGGATTGCCGGTGATGAATTTGTGTTGTTCCTTAACAACAAAGTCAAAACCCTCGATCTAATACGCATACTGAGACAACTAAAAACATCTATCATTCAGCCACTTGAGTTAAAAAAACACGAGGTACAGATCAGCGCCTCATTGGGCATTGCGGTTTTTCCAGATGACGGGGTACAAGCCGAAGAGTTATTACTACACGCCAATCAGGCGATGCGCGTCGCTAAAACAGAAGGGGGAAATGCATTTCGTTTCTTCCAGCCCACCATGACCGTGAACATGGCGCGCAAGATGAAACTGGAGCAAGAGCTTAGACTGGCGATCATCAGCAACCAGCTGGAATTGTTTTATCAACCCAAAATCCGCCTAACGACGGGTGAAATCACCGGTGTAGAAGCCCTGATCCGCTGGCATCATCCTGACGAAGGCATGTTGTCTCCGGCTGAGTTTATTCCTATTGCGGAAGACAGTGGCTTAATTGTCGATCTCGGTGATTGGGTACTGGTAGAAGCATTACGCCAAGCCTCTGTTTGGCATAAACAACACTTCATGATCGACATCGCCATCAATGTGTCGGTAAAACAATTATTGCGCCGGAATGTCAGTGATCGGATCTGCGCTTTATCGGCCCAAATGGCGATCAACACGCATTATATTCAGTTGGAAATCACCGAAAATAACATGATGGAAAACCTGCCGCGGATCATCGACCAACTCGAGCAGTTACGTAACAGCGGTTTTGTCATTGCCATTGATGACTTTGGTACCGGCCATTCCAGCCTCGCGAGCTTGCGTGACTTGCCAGTCAATGTACTGAAAATAGATCGTTCGTTTGTAACTCAGGCCATGGAAGACGATAAAGATGCTCAGATTGTCCGCGCGATTATTGAAATGGGGCATTCACTGAATAAACAGATCATTGCCGAAGGCATCGAAACGACTGAACAGATGTATTTATTGCAAAACTTCAATTGCGATGAAGGTCAGGGTTATCTGTTTTCTAAGCCGGTTTCAGCTCGGTTAATTACCCCGCTGCTCGAACAACACATGATTCAGATATCTGCAGCAACGCAAGCCCCTCGCCAGCACGGAACTAACATGCTGTAATAGCCATGATTAAGCGAGGAAATATCATGGATCAACAACAAACCGAATTAGATGTATTAATCGATCAAGCTTACGAACTGTTTCTGGAACTGGCCGCCGACAATCTGGATGAAGCGACTCTGAATCGCTTTAACCAGGAATTTCCAGAACGTGGCGGCTTAGGCGACTGTGAACCCGAAGCTGACTGGGAAGAAGAGATACAGGCCGAAGTCAAACCGGAAGAGTGGTTGGAAGTCCGCGTTGGGTTATTGAATGCCGAGCAAGAATTTGACTATTTGTTTGCCCGTATGTTGATCAGTCGCGAACCGGATAGTCAGGAATGTCATATTCTGTGGCAGCCAGAATAAGGCGGTAATTATGCAACGTATTGTATTTGTAGAAGATGATGCTGAACTTGGCGCTTTGATTAAAAGCTTTCTGGGCAAACATGATCTGGATGTCACGCTGGTTCCCCGTGGTGACACGGCCATGGCGATCATTTTGCAGGAAAAACCCGATCTGGTATTACTGGATATCATGTTGCCGGGCATTGACGGGCTCACGTTGTGCCGTAATCTGCATCCACAATACGCAGGCCCTATCGTGATGCTTACTTCGCTAGATAGCGATATGAACCATATTCTGGGGCTTGAGCTGGGTGCCAGTGATTACATACTGAAAACGACACCGCCGTCTGTGCTATTGGCTCGTCTGCGCGTTCAATTACGCCATGCTCAGACGCCAACGCAATCCGCCATCGAGGCACTACCATCTGGCTCCCATCCACTGCATTTTGGCCAACTGACGGTTGATCCAACCAGCCGCGATGTCATATTGGCCGGTGAAAATATTCCCCTTTCCACCAGTGATTTTGAATTATTGTGGGAACTCGCCAGTCACGCCGGTCACATCATGAGCCGGGAGTCATTGCTGAAAGTGCTGCGTGGTGTGGAATATGACGGACTGGATCGCAGTGTCGACGTTGCCATTTCACGTCTGCGACGGAAATTAGGTGACAACGCCCTAGAGCCAACACGCATCAAAACCGTACGCAACAAAGGCTATCTACTCGCACCTTCTGCGTGGAATTAACCCATGCGCAAGCTGTTTATCCAGTTTTATCTGTTACTGATGGCGTCGTTCCTGCTAGTCACGTTGCTGGTTGGCGGGATCTACAAACTCACCGCTGAACGCAGTAGCGAAAAGTCATTAACTGACTTGATGGACAGCGTCATGACGCTGTTGGAACGAGATCTCGCAGAGGTGCCACAAGAGAACTGGCCGCAACAGCTCGCCAGCCTTGATCTGGATCTCTCATTTCCTGTTCACATTGAATATACGCAAGATCAGCCATTGGATGACGACTCCTTTGCCGCTCTCGGTCGTGGCGAGATAGTTATCTTAGAAGACCGTTCGTTGTGCATGGAACAAATCCCTGGCACCAACTATG
>CAIZDF010000039.1 GCA_903931645.1 uncultured Tolumonas sp. | reverse complement strand
TGACTTTGACTGACAATGAGCGCCTGCCCTGGTTGTTTTCCTAAATGATAAAACAAGAAGGGTATAAAAAATGCGATAAACAGTAACGCAGCACCCAGTAATAGTGCTAAGTGTGGATCAAACAACAGAACGACACCCACCAAGCAACCGATGATCAGAATGGCCGCTAATACCGGTGTGACAAGACGAAGATACAAATTATCTAATGCATCAATATCCGCCACCAGACGATTGAGTAATTCCCCCTGCCGCCAGGCGCGCAACTGATGCAATGATAACGGCGCAATTTTTTTCCAGAATTGGATCCGTAACGAGGTCAGTACGCGGAAGGTCGCATCATGGCTGACTACGCGATCCCCCCAACGACTGGCCGTGCGCACAATAGAGAAAAAACGTACAGCGCCAGCTGGCGTCATGTAGTTAAAACCATCTTTCCCTGTGACACTTAAACCCGCTACTGCGCAAGCAGTTAAGAACCAACCGGAAAGTGACAATAATCCTAATCCAGCCAGTAAAGTGCAAAGCGTTAATAGTAACCCTAACGACAACATGCCTGAGTGTTGCCAAAATAATTTCAGATAAGGACGTAACTCACGCATATTCATTCTCCGTCATGTTGGTAACGGTAATGTCTGGTTGTAGCAATAAAGCTCGGAAATCATCATTCTGTTGGCTCAGTTCCATGAAACTGCCTTCGGCAATTAACTGACCTTGTTGCAACAATAAAATATGATCGGCCTGCTGTAGCTGCTCAACGCGATGAGTTACCAATAAGGTAGTGTGTTTTCGCCATAACGGTGCCAATGCCTGCAGGATTTTATGCTCATTCACCCGATCTAAACTGGCGGTTGGTTCATCCAGCAATAATAAACGGCATGGTTTCAGTAAAGTTCGGGCCAGAGCCAATCGCTGTGCTTGGCCAACGGATAACCCGGAGCTTTGTTCCGAAACAGTATAGTCCCAGCCTTTTTCCTGAATAATATCGAGCGCACCAGCTTGTTCGGCTGCATTTAGCAGTGATTCTTCACTGATATTATGATTACCAAGTAATAAGTTGGCCCGCAGGCTGCCGGGTAACAAGCGAGGGTTTTGCGCCAACCAGCCAATGTATTGCCGGTAATCGCGCATAGCCAAAGTCGATAATTCCTGGCCATTAATCTTTAAGCTTCCGGTATACGGAGCAAAACCTAACAACGCATTGAGCAGAGAGCTTTTACCTGATCCGGTTTTACCGACAATTGCTACAAATTGATTAGGCTTAATATTAAAAGACAGCGGACCAGCTAATACCTTTCCATCATGTGCCAATACACAACAATTAGCAGCTTCAATAGTAAAGTCGGCGTTATCTATAAGAGCTTGCTCACCACCAGTCGCTTTAAGCAATTCGGTATCCAGAAATGTTTGTAACGAATCGGCGGCACCAATCGCCTGCGCTTTTGCATGATAATGGGCTCCCAGTTCCCGTAACGGCAGATAAAAATCAGGCGCCAGCAATAAAACAAATAAGCCACTGAACAGTGTTAGTTCACCGTAAGAACCAAAATTCAGATTACCGAGATAAGAAAAACCAAAATAAACAGCAACAAGAGCAATTGATACCGACGAAAAAAATTCCAATACCGCAGAACTTAAAAACGCCATTCGCAGGACTTCCATCGTTCTGCCGCGGAAGTCTTCCGATGCCTGTTCGATTTTGTCCCCCTCTGCTTTAGTCCGATAAAACAGACGTAATGTTGTTAAACCTTGTAAGCGATCTAGAAAGTGTGCAGACAAACGCGCTAATGCCTGAAAGTTGCGACGATTTGCATCTGCCGCACCCATACCTGTAAAAATCATAAACACAGGAATTAGAGGTGCAGTTAATAGAAGAATAAGTCCGCTAGCCCAGTTGGTTGGAAATACAAACAACAAAATAATAAAAGGCTGTACACCAGATAACATGGATTGCGGCAAATAACGGGCATAAAAATCATGCAAGTGTTCAATTTGCTCTATTAATAAGCTGCACCAACTACCC